>CAZCZX010000021.1:0-22174 GCA_964503095.1 uncultured Sangeribacter sp. | reverse complement strand
AAACTATTGATGGTATATTTATGTTGTAAGAGTAGGAAATACAATTAAAATACTTAATACTATGGAAAAGAATATTAAAAAGGAAGTGGAAGAAGCCACTAAGAGTTTGAATCAAGATGCACCTTTTGCAGATGTGGATCCTCAGGCAGCGGATATGCCTGAAGAAGTGGTAAAAGATTTATAAACTACAAAATAGAATAAGAGGGATGAGTTTTTAAGTTCATCCCTCTCTTTTTTTTGAGTAATAATTTTAAAGGATTGACTGAAGTTTTGCTTCAAGATCTGAAAGCTTCACAAGACCCACTGAACGCTCCTTCACTTCTCCGTCTTTAAAGAAAAGCACGGTCGGGATATTGCGAACGCGGTTTTCGCTTGCTACTTCATCGTTGTCGTCGATGTTGAGTTTTCCAAATGTAGCCTTGTCGCCATATTTCTCTGCGAGTTCTTCTACGATTGGTCCGAGTTTGATGCATGGTCCGCACCAAGTTGCCCAGAAGTCGATCACTACTGGCTTGCCGCTCTCTATAGCTTCACGAGCGGTCTGGTCGTTAAATTCTAACATAATCTTTTTACTTTTTAGTTATATTGAATGTGTATACTGCAAATGTCTTTGGTCCAATTGTTGTAGACCATGAATTGCCATTAGCATCAATGATTGTTTCTTGTGGAGTGATGAGTGAAGGATTCTCAAGACTATTTTCTGCTGTCTCCTCATCAGAATGCAAGGTGACTGCTTTGCCTCCGGAAAGAATGCTTTTCTTCATTCCATCAAATGTTAGGTTGAGTTCCTGAGGCTCATCAGATACGTTGGCAACTTTCACTATATAAGTATTGTTTTCCTTATCTACTACTGCACTTGCGAAGAGTCCGTTCTGATCTGGATCGCCAGCCACGGTCTTCCCATTCATTGTCAGAGGAAGCACGAAGTCACCCTTGTTGGTGCCGTAGAGTTGCTGCACATAGTAACTGCAAGTGGGGAAACTCTCGAGATTGTCAAACCAAATCATGTCAGGACGCCACTGCCAACCTTCTACATGAGCAAAGAGTGGGGCATACGTGGCCATGTGCACTACATCTGCATTTCTTTCGAGTCCTGTCATGAATGCGGCTTCGAGAAGGGCTGCATTAAAATGATTCCATTTCTTCCCTTTTCCGTGGCAAGCATACTCCCCTGCGAATACCTTAGGTCCTTTCCTATCATAGTTATCGTAGCGACGTCCTTGCTCCAAAAACCATTTTTCCGGACGATAGAAATGCTCATCTACGAGATCTGCTTTTAGTCTCTTCATTTCAGGCCAAAGATAATCGAATTTCTTTCCTTCCGAATCCGGACCGGAAGATCCAATAATCTTGATTTCCGGATGCTGCTTGCGCATCACGTCAAGGAATTTTTCAAGACGCTCCGGATATTCAGGACCCCATTGCTCATTACCGATACCGAGATATTTTAGATTAAATGGTTCCGGATGCCCCATATCAGCACGAAGTTTACCCCATTCAGTGTCAGTGCCACCATTAGCAAATTCTATAAGGTCAAGGGCATCGTCGATAAACTGCTGAAGTTCTTCTCCCTCGGCATGTGCGTGAGGGTCATTGTTCTGATATTGGCAAACAAGTCCGACATTGAGAATGGGGAGGGGTTCGCTTCCGATTTCCTCGCTAAGAAGAAAATAATCGTAGAATCCCAATCCATAACTTTGGAAATAGTCAGGATAAAATCTATGGGGGAAAGTGTAATGCCAACGGTTTTCATTGAGCGGACGGTTTTCAACCGGACCAACGGTGTTTTTCCATTGATAGCGTGTATCCATGTCTGTTCCTTCCACGATACAACCGCCGGGAAAACGGAAGACTCCAGGCTTGAGGTCGGCAAGTTTCTGTGCAAGATCTTTGCGCATACCATTTTCATGACCTTTCCATGTGTCTACCGGGAATAGGGAGACGTGCTCAAGGTCAACTCCTGACTTTGGAGTGGTCAGAAAAATTCTAAGATGAGCCTTTGCTTCAGTCTTAGAGGGTCGAAGAATAATAGTATATTTCTTCCATTCCTTTCCCGAAATCTCTATTTCTTGCTTGGCAATGTCTTGACGTTCACCCATAGTGTCGGGATCAGTAATCTCAACACGGATTTTTGATTTTTCACCATCAACTGTTCTTGCCCATACTGAGAATCTATATTCTTTGTCTTTTTCTACTCCAATGCCAAAGAATCCTTCGTTTTCTATTCCAGTGTGTTTATGTGCATGCCCCGGATCTCCAAGGCGTACATAATGTGGATTTCTTTCAAATGGACCATCATCCTTCACTTGCACATTGCCGAAAGTGTTCCAGCCCATGAAAGTCTGTGGAAATTCAAAGGATCGGTTTTTTATAAGTTCCGCGTATAGACCTCCATCTGCACCGAAGTTGATATCTTCAAAAAAGATACCATACATAGTGGGCTGTATAGGCGCTCCGGGCTTATTTGTCTTGATTACAAAATCGTTTACTGCAGCCCCTGCTGATAAAACAGAAAGTGCTGCAAGGCTTGAAAGTAGGTAGTTTCGGTTTCTCATGTCTGTCGGTTAAAAATTATGATTGCAAAGATAATCTTTATTTCCGAAACTACCAAATTTAAAGGCCCCGTCTGTTAAAAACGGGGTCTTATGTTAGTGTGTTTCCGATATTATGTCGCCATTTTCAGTGACTCCTTCGATGATGATTTTATAGTTGGATTTGACCGGAAACTTAAGGTCGATCGATTTCCCATTCTCATCAAATTTGACAGAGGGGAGCCAAAGCAAAGTCGGATGTGACTGCATGCCATAGTCATCAGCATCAATAGAAAGCATCGGACTTGCATATTCCTTATATTCCTGATAGCCAAGCGGCAGATAATCTTTGAGTTCAAACTGCTGCTGCCAACTTGTTTTGTTTCCCTTTTGAGTGATAATCATTATTGCTCCTCCGCCATATGTCCTTCCCAAGATACCTGCGTGTTCCGGCCTGATGAAATCAAGTCTCTCAATGCTTTCAAATGGTATGAGAGAATTAAGTTCTGAAATGGTCGCTCCTTCCCCAAACCCTGACGAATTTGCCGAAGGCTCAAATATTCGTCCATCAAGATAATATGCTACATATTCATTTCTCCACTTGAGATAACCCATAATAGATGAAATTCCCGGGAGTGCACGCATTGCTTCCTCTATTGAACTGATACCTTTTGCTTTTAGGTCGGTAATGGTGCTTGAATAGTCGGCAAGAGGCCCATATAGATCATATCCATATATTTCTGCTCCCGACAAGGATTTCGCTGTGATACTTACTTCATCCAATAATTTCCATTTATTGCTTGATAATAAATCTGTGATTATATCAGGGGTTGATGAAATGCTCTCATTAAGTTTTCCTACAGATGGAAAATGGTCTTCAAAGATTTCATAATTAATTTCATTATCCCCATTTTCATTCATCGCCCTGAATATGAACGAAGTGTTCTCCGGGAGATCAAAACCATTCAGGCGAAACATTCCATCTTTATCAGTTTCCTCAAAGATACCGAATTTTTCTTTTGGTGCTATCGCATATATCATGACTCCCTTAAGAGGTTTGTTTCTCCATCTCGACAACACTTTTCCAGAAATCTCCTGACCTATCTCAAGTGGAATTTCAGGCTCTTCGTAATTTTCTGCAAAGACTTCGGGGATATTATAGCGGCTCCAACCGTTCACCATCATTAACAGGTCAAGATGCTCTTCCGTTTCATCATTTGGATTTTTGAAATAATATCTGGGATTTTCTATTCTTCCTCTCAATTCTCCCTGAAGAAGCAACTGAGATACAATATCGTTCTCCACCTCATCTTCATTCATATCAGACTTCAAAATGCGGACACTGCAGTCGGCCGGGTTTTCAGCCGCTGAAAAAAGTGTAATAGAAGTAGAGTCATTCGAAATTACTGTCGTATTGGGAATATGATTTGGTCTGTCTGCTCCAATGAAGAAGAGTCTTTCACTCACTACATGGTTGTTGGTAGGCGATACAAGGTATGCCTGACAAAGTCCTGTAGGTAGTTCAGATTTATCGATAGTAAGCGAATGGTCTTTAGAAATCGGACTCGAGAAGATTCCTTTACCGCGACAAGCCACTACCAAGTCGTAGGTTTCGCCACTCCCTCCGGCAATGCTGAAACTGCATTCATTACCGGAAGATGAGTATCGCAAAGAAGCAGCGCCCTTTTTAGCCTTACCTAATTCTACTTTATGTTCATTCAAATCCAAATCAATATATTCAGCGAAATATGATTTATTTGCCTCTGGAATGAAGGTCACACTCCCCATTCCATTGTGATAAGTTTTGAATTCTGTTATCGTATTGCCGTAATTATCAAAGATGAGTCCCGATCTATCAATACCTTTACCGTTGGAGTCTGTTGCTTTAAAAGCCAATTTGCATGGCTCTCCTTCTATCATCCATCCACCTTCCGGGTAAAAAATAAGATTCGTGCTATCATTATCTTCAATTTCTATTGGTATGAATTTTCCAAAATCCTCATGCTTTACCAATACCATATTCTCTTTTTTCTTTAGGTTGAAATTTCTCCTGAAACTCTTCCCTTTTAAAGTCTCAAAATATTCTCCATCAGGTAATGTATAGGATATTTTGCCAACTTGAATATTATGTCCATCGCTATTCTTGAGTAAAAGACTTCCTTCTATAATGGAATCTCCTTTTGATATGAAATCGGATGAAAGAGAGTATTGGTCGCTCCTTAATGACAAAAGTTTCAGTGGTTTCTTAAAAAAATACTCTTCACCTTGATTTTCAGAGTAAGCAGTATACGCAGCAAGTGTGTAATCTCCCTCATATGTATCAATAGCAAGTGGCAAATAACCGGCATAAACACCGTCTCGCTCCATAACCTTGATTCGGTTTTGGACCTTTCCAAATGGATTGATAAGCTCTACATATGCATACTTGCTCATGGATGTCTGCTGATGAGTATTTGCATCTACTATAAATATTCGAAACCAAATTGAATCTCCACCGCTATATATATCCCGGTCTGTGACTACATGCAGTTTTTCCTGCGGATAGATATTCCTTTGGATATCCAATCTATCAAGAAGAGAACGCTCTTCTTTTTGCTTCTTTGCATCAACAGAGGTGGAATAATCCACCTTGAAAGTAGCTTTGACTAAATCTTTGGTTGCATCGGGCTTAATTTTTCCATCCAGATAAGCCACCGCCACCATTCCAAACATATTAATGAGGAAGACAGGTTGATCGATATATTCGCTTGAAGATGAATTCTTGGCGTATATGTCAACTTTCGTTGAGGACTCTAAGCCAGTAGTAGCAAACAATAGTGGAAGTGTCGGTTCTGGCCTTTCTAATGTATACGAAAAAGCCAGGCTGTAATCATCAAGCGAATTTAGTTTTGAAGAGAGATCATCGCGTTGATCATCATCCATAAAACCACCAAATACAACAAGTTTTTTAGCACTCCTGAGCGCTTCTTTTTCAACATCCGAAGTTACACTATCCACAAGTGCTTCCAAACCCTTCCCTTTAATCACTTTATATTCTATATCGGGGGAATTTTTATACTGTTTTAATAATTTATTAATAGTCAAAGCATTAGCAATAATGCCACAGAGTGAGAAAACTATGCAAAGGAGTATCTTTTTCATTTTATAATTGGTATTTAGTTTATATATAAGGCATTATTGAGGGTAACGACATCGATTTTTCCTTTGAGAAGAATGAATGAAGTTTCCTCGTTTCCGGTGATGGCAATTAACAAAATCTCCAGATATTGACCAGATTTATCAAAGACTCCTGAAATTTGTATGTTCTTGCCTTCCCCTGAAGTCTCAGTCAACACTTCAAAAGGATATGCAGTAAGAATACTTCTGCACTTCTTCTCAAGTTTCTCCATATTTCCCTTCTCATCGCAAGATAATATCTCAATGGATGTAAGGTCTTTGAAAATTTTCGACATATTGATGGCCGATTTATCGCCTCCAATAGAGATGGAGGCTCCTACCACTTTGAGCATTGTCTTTCCTATAAAGACGGAACTGACTCCTTTCATAGAAGCAGCCTCCGAAAGGATTCGCTGTGCCACGCAGTCAATGGAAAGAATACACATCAGCAGGCATAGAATATATTTAAGTCTTCTCATTTCGGTATGGATTTGGTGATTTCTTTATATTCGTCGATAGTATTTTCTACCATACGTGTAGCCTCATTCGCCTTTTTTGAGTTATTGGCTAAAAGTCTACCAATTTCAAGAACTATCTCTCTGGCTTCCTCTGGGTCTGTGATCTCTATGTAGCCATCTGCCTCATTGGGTAAGCCCACTTCTTCAGCCATTTCATGAACCCTTTGAGGTTTATTGGATTGTGCTGTTGGCATTTTCTCCAATTTCTCCGAAGTCATCTTTGTTTCAACTGGATCAGAGGCGATGGAATGTGAAGTTTCATGAATCACGACCGGATTTTCTGCCCTATTGTCAATAGTTGGAGATTTCGGGATGTTTGACAAATTGAGATAATGAATGCCAAAGGCAAATATCACGCAGGCGGCTGCGACAGTACCGATGTAAAAGAAAGGTTTCTTCCATTTTTGTTTCCTCCTCTTCGTCGCACCCTGTGAAGTCGCAATAATCTTCAGGATAATATTATTAAGAAGATCATCAGGAATATCCAAGTTTGTTTTAGATGGAAGAAGTTCCTTCATTGACAAGAAGAGTTTTCTATCTGCCATAAGATCCTCTGGAACATTCACTGCTTCAATTTTGGAGAATAGCGACATGATGAGATCTTCTTCTTCGGGAGAAGTCTCAGCCTCATAGTATCTCTGCAACAGAAATCGCAATCTTATAATGTCGTTATTTTTGTTCATTTTTCAGATATTCTTTAATGGTTTTTCTTCCTCTGCTTAAGATTACCCTTACATTTTCGGGTGATTCTCCAGTGGCTCTGCTTATCTCATCATTAGAAAGTTGACTGAAAATACTGAGTGTCAGAACTTCCCGATGTCTCTTGTTAAGTTTCCTCAAGCACTTCATGATAAAGTCAGATGTAGTGCTTAAAGACACATCTGAATCTGTATTTGATTCGGTAGTGAGTTGATACAGGGTTTCAATTTTTTCGAAATAACGTTTAGAATCCCCACGTATTCGATCGATACAATAGTTTCGGATGGTTTGCCGGCAGAAGGCAACTTCATTATCCGGAATAGGCAGATTATAATGTTTCTGCCATAATGTGGAGACGACATCCTGAACCGCATCTGAAGCATCGTCAGGGTCACGGAGAATCGCAAATGCAGTGGCATACATTTGTCGATACTGTGGAAGCAATATGCTGTTGAACTCTCCGTCTGTCATTCCTTGTAATATACTTATATTATAATCCTGGACTCCAAATATTTTATATTAGGAGACATTCAAGATCGTTTTCGTTCACATAATACAGACGAAAAAACATATCCGTATGTTACAAATTGCAGATGATTTCTCCACCGTCGAGCGAGGCGATGTAAGGATATAGGATATTGAAGGTGAAGTTGGGGTAGAGGTGTCTCGCATCTTGGAGTGTATTGGCAACGCAGACGTCGCCGGCTAAGCCGCATATGTCAATTTCTGTTATGCCATAATCTTTTATGTAACTATCTATCTTGGCTGCTCCTTCAGCTGATTGGAAGATGGAATATTCGTCTTTGCCTAAATCCTCTCCTTTGTAGAGTATTTGGATTTTGTCGGAATTTTTCATCAGGGCTTCCATTAGTGGAGGCCAGATTGCCGCTCCAACGGATGACTCAACGCAGTGTATTGGCCAAATGCCGCCAAAATCAATGAAAGAAGAGTGGCGGAGAGGATGGCGGTCGCATGTCACGCAAATTAGAGCATAATCGATGGCGTTGGTCTTGACGAACTCGGAAAGATCATCCATAGCTTTTACAGCTCCCGGCACAGGCAGCGTGCCATTGATGAAATCTATCTGCGGATCCACTATCAGCAGCATCTTATGAGCACTTTCTTTCATTATCTTATAATTTTCTACAAAATTAATCTAAATTTTTATAATTGACAAATTTAATCAACTCAATAGAAGTTTTTGTCGCATACCCATATCAAAATTGTCGCATTAATTATAGGTATATATTGGAAAGAAAATGCTAATTTTGTAGGATAATTCAAATTTGCAATAACATGTTAAGATTAAAAAGATTATTTAATGGAGTTTTTGCGGCTTATGCTGTCTGCGGCTCGATGATGCTACTAAGTTGTAATAATGACAAGAATAACGAACCAACTGACAATTCAGACAAACCCTTGTCACAATATAACACACCGGCTGTCAATCCCTGGCTTGCCAGCAGCATATATAGTATCACGCATTTCAATTCAGCCCAAACAGATGCATTCCCATACGCAGTAAAGGATGGCTTCTATACCATAAATCCCAATGACTGCGAAGCAAGTTGGAGTGGTCCTGTTAATCTTATGACCATCGCTTCTACTTCTTCTGACTATATGTGGGGAGTTGGCAGCGACAGAGTTTCATATATAAAAGTATCTAACGGCGAGTTTAAGAAGGTTGCTGAGGCAGCTATGCCTGGAACCATTATGCGCACGAAGGAGGGCCTTGAGAAATTAACCGCAAATTATAATTCTATTTCCGATCTTGAAACAGCTGTCAGAGAAGTGTTGGGGGCAATGCCTCAAATGGCTATTGCAAATGGCAACTATGTGCTTTGCGATCGCGACAACAATATATATGTCAATGCTGGAAGAATTATCGCTGTCTACAGTCTCATCGACAAAAACGATCCTTCAAAAGGTATTAAACTTAACGGACAGATTGATATGACTCCCCATATTTTCGGCTCTTATACAATAATGGGTGTGTCAATGAGCTATGACGGCTATCTATTGGTGGCTTCTCAACGTGGATTGGTGACAGTAGACCGTGCTTTGACAGGTATCATCGATTCTTATCCGTTTGGAGATGACCAGATACTCACCAACTCCATATCAAATGATGAAAATGGAGGAGTCTATATAGCGAGCAACAGCACGGTTTCCGGAGGTAAAGGAATTATGCGTAAACTTATATGCAAAGAAGGCAGTTTCTCCGATAAAGAATCAGATGGGGCTTGGCAAGCCACATATGACGGAGGACCTGAGGCACCAGCCATCAAACATGGATTTGGCACAGGATCTACTCCAACTCTAATGGGTTTTGGAAACGAAGAAGACAAGTTGGTAGTCATCACTGATGGTGCAAAAAGAATGAAGCTGGTAGCATTCTGGCGTGATGAGATTCCTGCAGATGCAAAGGCTGCTGATCCTTCCAATCCACGACTTGCAGACGCCTTTGAGGTATCCTGTGGTCTGCCACTAAATACTGAATGGGTACAATCGGAGCAATCTGTAGTAGCGGGCGGATATGATGCTTTTGTAGTGAACAACATTGATGCGGCTACAGAAATAATCTCAGATAAAGTAGTAGGAGTCTTGGCTATTGGTCCTTTGACGCCTGGTCCCAAAGGAGCGGAATGTGTAAGATGGAATGTGAAGGAAAATAAATGGGAAAGCAAATGGACAAGAGACGATGTAAGTTCCATTAGCATGATTCCCTCAGTTAGTGTGCCTTCAGAGATAGTATTTGTCAATGGATATGACAAAGAAGGATGGGTAGTGACCGGCATGGATTGGAAGACTGGCGCAACGCGCCATCGTGTATCATTCGGCAAAAACAACCGTGGAAACGGAGCATATGCAGTAATTCAGTATTTGCCAGACGGAAGCCTTCTCTTTAATTCTGTTGCAGGACCATTTAGGGTAAGTTTCACTAACAAAGATAATAATTTTGAAAACGGCGGTACTTGGAAATAATTAATATATGAAATTTAAATTCCTTTTGTTTTTATGCTTGTTTATGACAATAGGAATGAAAGCAGAGACTCCATTTGCTGTATATAACATGGAAAATGAGTCTTTGCTTTTCCTATGTTCAGACACTCAATTAGAAAAAAATGAGAACCAGTACGGAAATCTCGTCTGGCAGATTGATTTGAACCAAGGAAATAAGATCCCCGAGTGGCACAACTCAAAGGCTATCAATGCAACTACAGTGGAGTTTGATGAGTCGTTCAAAAACGTAAGAACTACGAGCTGTTATTGCTGGTTTGATGGCTTTGCGAATTTGTCGTCAGTTATTGGGTTGGAAAATTTCAATACTTCCAGTGTGACAGATATGGATCGTATGTTTGCCGGATGCAGCAAACTGACAAAGCTTTCTTTGACTGACTTCAATACTTCAAGAGTGAGAAGTATGCAAGATATGTTTGCCAGTTGCACAAACTTAAATACGCTTGATCTGAGCACTTTCAACACTGTAAATGTGACAAATATGGAGGGTATGTTTTCCGGTTGCTCTTCTATTTCAAATATCTATGTGTGCGATAAGTTTACAACTGAAAGTGTATCATCTTCAGCTGATATGTTTGCCGGATGCTCCAAACTGAAGAATTTTGATTCATTCTCGACCGACAAAACACATGCTGCCAAGGGAGATGAAAGCTATCTCTCTTTTTTAGTTAAGTATCCATACGCTTTCTATTACCCTTCGGATTCCTCCTTGCATTTTTTGTGTTTCAACACAAAATTGAGCATTTCAGGATCGCTTGATATCGTTGCTCCTAAAGCTAAAAGCACAAATATATGGGCAGTAGAGTTAAATCAAGAAGATAATTATCCTTCTTGGAGTGATTCGCATGCATCCGAGGCTAACAAAATCATTATTGAACCATCTTTCAATACTGTAAGTCCCAATAGCATAAGTCATTGGTTTGATGGATTCAAGAATTTGCAAAGCATAGAAGGATTGGAAAATCTTGACACATCAAGTGTAAAGAACATGGCAGGAACTTTTTCCGGTTGTTCAGATTTGAAGTTATTGATAATGAATAATTTCAATGTAATTAATGTGACTAACATGGATGATATGTTCTCAGAATGTGTGAGCTTACGTTTGGTTGATTTGTCGCAAGCTGAGTCCGATTGCTCCAAAATTATAGACAAAATATCAGAAGATGCATTGGTATATGTGCCTCTTGGTACTACTGTGTCACATGGAAGAAAGAATGTTGTCGTGGGTGATCGATGTGAGCACCTCGTAATTAACAACGGCTCTAACTCTGAAAATCCTGACAACCAACTCTTGCTGAGTATCCCATATGCTTTTACTACAGATGCAGTCTCCATTAACCGATCGTTTGTCAAAGACTCACCTCGCACATTATGTATGCCGTTTGCTCTGCCGGAAGGTTTGTTTGGAACTTTCTACACATTTGATAGATATAATGAGGATAAAAGAATGGTGGTATGCACTCAACTTTCAGATGAATTATCCTCCACAATGCCGAATACTCCATATATATTTAAGCCCAATGATGATTACTTCGATGGTATTGAAATCATTGGTGAAATAGAAATATCAGAAACTATGGAGCAGCAAAAGAGTAAAGGATTTATAGGAGTGTATGAGAAAAAAATCCTCACAAAAGAAGATATCTACCAAAATTCATTCTATAGGTGGAGCGATAGTGCATTTGAAAAAATGGAAGAAGGAGATAGTTTGTATGCATGCAATGCATATTTGATACTTCCTGCGGATTCATCAGGGAATGTCGCTTCTCGACTGTCTGTAAGATTTGAAGATAATGTCACAGGTGCTACCATTAGTATGCCATGCGAAGAAAAGGTTTCTGATTCTCTAATGTATGACCTTGTCGGACGACGTGTGTCTGAATCATTCAAAGGAGTTATAATTCAGAAAGGAAAGAAGATTATAAAGCATTGACTAAAAGTTTAATAAATTATCTTTGGCAACAATCAATCGAGGAATTGTCGTATTCATGAGAGAAATTGTCGCATAGAAAATTTGGAAAACAGAGTTAAAAGGCATTAACTTTGTAACTGGAAATATAAAAAATTCAAGATATGAACGAGAATAAAGCAAAAGAAACTTATGTTAAGCCGGAATGCGAGGTCGTAGACCTTAAAAATGAACTTCCGATTCTTTGTGGAAGCGGAAATGGTGGTGAAGATTTCGGAAATGGCGGATTTTTTGGCTAAGGATAATCTATAACAGAATATGAAAATAAAAACGATATTTGCAATGTTGGCATTTTTGCCTGCATTGTATTCTTGCCAATCAGAGGCTCCTCAAGAGAGTAAAGCTGATAAAAAAGAATTCAGAGTAAGAGCATTTATTGACACCCCTCAAGATACGAGGGCTGCCATTCAGTATGCATATCAAGATAGCACTAAAGAAATTTTTACGTGGTTGAAAGCGGGAGCGAGTTATGATAGAGATTACATAACACTCTTTAATCTTTCAAAATTCTCAGAATACCATCAAAGCAAAGTAGCTCCAGTGATGTACTTAGATTCGATTATTGGGAAACGAGCAGAGTTTGCTTTTGATCCAGAGAATGATGAGGAAAGTTCCAATATAGCCCTGTTTCAAAAGTTGATGAAGCCTGGTGATACCATTCTTGCAGTGGTTTGTGAGGCTCACTCAGCAAATTTGGCCGATTGTGCACCTGAGTATAGTAATGTTATTTCTTATCAAGCTGGAAGTTACTTATATGATCAAATTATTGTTGATAATCCAACCACAGCTACTGCAATGAAACATGTGCACATGATGATGCGCATGTATGACGTTGTAAAAGTTGATGAAAAGGGAAATATTCCTGATTTACATTTCAAGCATTTTTCTTCTATATTTAGAGTAACTTTACAAAATAAGACCGGAAAACCTTTATTTAACGATGTTTCTGAAATTGTATTTACAGCTCATTCGAAAGAGAGAAGTGCTTTTATATATGGATTTAACTATTTCGCTGTAGTTGGAAATGAAAATGATGGGTTTCATTTAGAAGAAAATTTTAAAGAAACACCCAAAAGACATCCACTTAATCCAACTAAACCAGATACAACAATAATGGTTTCACATAAGGCCACTCATAAGATAAATGAGATAAATCGAGTAAAACTTCCTCTTAATGACGGAAAGACATATGAGTTTTATGCTGTGGTAACCCCAAGAATTGGAGGCCCTAAATATTCTCCGGAAGTTGTGGACAGTTTGACAATAGACGTGTTTAGTAATGGCGCTGAAAGTGCTTACTATAGTCCTGAAGTGAAATCACCTGATAGATACACAATTACTATCAAGGATTTTAACAGAAAAATAGAACCCGGGAAAAGATATTGGTTTAAGCTTACGGCTACAGATGAAGATGTGAAAGTCAAGAACAATGTATATGATGATAACGACAATGAAACGGGAACAGAAGATCTTAATGCATTCAAATTAGTATTCACCTCTCAATATAAAGAGCCATAACTTCTATCATCTATCCCGTTCCGACGAACAGAATAAAAGCAGAGACTCCATACGCTGCGAATAAAGCGGCTGAGGAGTCTCTGCTTTTATTATTCGTTTTGAAATCTCATCAATCATAGGGTTGTCAAGACGGCGACTTTCTGCAGGGAAGTTCAGTCCAATCGGATGCCTAATCTTTTTCCCTTCCATATTCAGATATTTCTTGTATATATAGCCTTTTTCTTCTAATGATGCAAATTTTTATTCTTGGTTTCTAAAATTTTTAAATGAATTATATTATCATTTGGCAAATTTTTATTAATTTTGTGGGAAACTCACGTTGGGTGAGTAATAACGGTGACAAATGATTATAACTGACCTTATATATGGCTGACAACAGAATCCTTCTTTCGGCTGAATGGCCCGAAGATCCTAAATTTGTCGACGGTATCCGCCGCGCTCCGGACCGTCATTATACTCTCACTCCAGAGAAAACCATCACAGCTCTTAAAAACGCTCTCCGTTACCTTCCTGAGGAACTTCACGCACAGGCCGCTCCGGAATTTCTTGAGGAACTTCGCACTCGCGGACGTATATATGCCTACCGCTGGCGTCCACAAGGCGACCTGAAAGCAAAACCCGTAGACGAATACAAAGGAAAGTGCCTTGCCGGCAAGGCTTTCCAAGTGATGATCGACAATAATCTTTGCTTCGACATCGCCCTTTATCCCTACGAACTTGTCACATATGGCGAGACTGGACAAGTGTGCCAAAACTGGCTACAATACCGACTTATCAAAAAATATCTCGAAAACCTTACCGAAGATCAGACTCTCGTAGTGGAATCAGGTCATCCCCTTGGTCTCTTTCCCTCTCGTCCGGAAGCACCACGTGTCATAATCACCAATGCAATGATGGTGGGTATGTTTGACAATCTCCACGATTGGCACGAGGCTATGCAGATGGGAGTTGCCAACTACGGACAGATGACAGCCGGCGGCTGGATGTATATCGGACCCCAAGGTATAGTTCACGGAACATTCAACACCATCCTCAATGCCGGACGCATGAAACTCGGTGTCCCACAGGATGGCGACCTACGCGGACATCTCTTTGTTAGTTCAGGTCTTGGCGGCATGAGTGGAGCTCAACCTAAAGCGGCTGATATTGCAGGGGCAGTGTCGATAGTTGCAGAAGTTGATGCTTCCAGAATAGCCACAAGAAAGAATCAAGGATGGGTTCAAGTCGTCACCGACAATCTTGACGAGGCTTTCCATCTTGCAGAAGAGGCTATGGCAGAGAAGAAGCCACTCTCTATTGCATACCACGGAAATATTGTCGACCTGCTCGAATATGCAGTGAAAGAGAATAAGAAAATAGAACTTCTCAGCGACCAAACTTCATGCCACGCCGTATATGAAGGTGGCTATTGCCCTGTAGGTCTCTCATTTGAGGAGCGTACTCGTCTTCTCCATGACAATCCGGAAGAATTCCGTCGTCTCGTTGATGAAACTCTACACCGTCATTACGCAGCTATCAAAACCCTCGTTGACCGAGGCACATATTTCTTCGACTATGGCAACTCTTTCATGAAGGCAATGTACGATGCCGGAGTTAAAGAACTTTCTAAGAATGGAGTTGATGAAAAAGATGGTTTTATCTGGCCATCTTATGTTGAGGATATCATGGGGCCGATGCTTTTCGACTATGGTTATGGACCGTTCCGTTGGGTATGTCTAAGTGGGAAACACGAAGATCTCGTAAAGACAGACAAAGCTGCTATGGACTGCATACCCAAAGAGCGTAGAGGACAGGATATGGACAACTGGGTCTGGATACGCGATGCAGAAAAAAATGCTCTTGTGGTCGGAACCCAGGCTCGAATCCTCTACCAAGACGCAATGGGACGCCTCAAGATCGCATTGAAATTCAATGATATGGTACGCAAAGGAGAAGTAGGTCCGATAATGCTTGGGCGTGACCACCATGACGTAAGCGGCACTGACTCACCTTTCCGCGAAACATCCAATATCAAGGATGGCTCTAACGTGATGGCAGATATGGCTGTGCAGTGCTTTGCCGGCAACTGTGCGAGAGGCATGAGCCTTGTGGCTCTTCATAACGGTGGTGGTGTCGGAATTGGCAAAGCCATCAACGGAGGCTTCGGCATGATCTGCGATGGCAGTGATAGAGTAGATGAAATCCTCACTAAGGCAATGCTTTGGGACGTGATGGGTGGCGTGGCTCGCCGCAGTTGGGCGCGCAATGAGAATGCCATGGCGACTGTCAAGGAGTGGAACGACACCCAATCCGAAAACGGCTTCATGATCACAGAACCATTCATAGCAGACGAAGCCTTCCTAAAATCAATCATCAATAATTAGCCAATCCGTCTAATTAGACCAATTAGTCCAATTAGACTAATAAGACTAATTAGAACAATTAGCCCAATCAGCCCAATAATTCTAAATTCTAAATTAAAAAAGATGTCCAATCTATATATAAAGCACGCCACAATCGTCACCCCCCTCGGTATAGAAGCCGCAAAAGGGGACGACATGAAGCGTCTCAATGTGATTGAAGATGGTGCTATCCTGATTAAGGATGGCATTATCCAATATGTCGGGAATTCAAATCCTCTACGCCAGATTTATTCCCTTTTTGGTAAAGGTGCTACATTCAAGGAAATTGATGCCAAAGGAAGAGTAGTGCTTCCGGGTTTCGTAGATTCCCATACGCATTTGGTGTTCGGTGGATTCCGTCCTGATGAATTCCGTATGCGTCTGGAGGGTGCATCCTACATGAGCATCATGGAGAAAGGTGGTGGTATACAAAGCACCGTTAACGCGACAAGGAAAGCAACAGTAGCAGAACTCGTGGAAAATGCAGAATGGCTGCTCGACCGCATGATAAGTATGGGTGTGACTACAGTTGAAGCTAAGAGCGGCTACGGTCTTGATTACACATCAGAGGCAAAGATGCTTGCTGCAATTGGAAGACTCGCCGCTAAGAAGAAAATCGAAGTCGTACCTACTTTCTTAGGTGCTCATGCTGTGGCGGAAGAATATAAAGGTAGAACTGCTGAATATGTGGATCTGATCATCAACGAAATGCTTCCTAAGTTCAGGAAAGCCGCGAAGTTCTGCGACATCTTCACTGAAAAGAATGTGTTTGAGATTGAGGATTCGAGAAGGCTGATGAAAGCGGCAATGGCTATGGGCTACAAATTGAAGTTCCATGCCGATGAGATTGTGCCGCTTGGTGGCGCTGAACTTGCTGCTGAACTCGGCGCTGTTAGTGCCGACCATCTTCTACACATTAGCGATGATGGAATAAAAGCTTTGGCTGAAAAGGGAACTGTAGCCACATTGCTTCCGCTGACTGCATTTGCTCTTAAAGAAAACTATGCCCCGGCAAGAAAGATGATTGACGGTGGATGCGCAGTGGCTCTTGCCACAGACCTGAATCCCGGAAGTTGCTTCTCAGGCTCAATTCCACTTACAATCGCGCTCGCTTGCATTTATATGAATATGACAATTGAAGAGACCATTACTGCTCTTACTCTTAACGGAGCGGCTGCCTGTGGCTTGGCCGACAAGAAAGGCTCGCTTCAACCCGGAAAGGATGGTGATGTAGTTATCCTCGATTTTGATAATATCAACATGCTTCCTTATTATGTAGGCATGAACTGTGTTAAGACCACAATAGCTAAAGGAAAGATACTTTTCGACTCATAACCAACAAAATGGAAAAAATGAAAGAATATGCCATAGGAAGCAGCCTGCTTACCTATGATCTTATCGAAAAAATACTTAAAGATGGCGCAAAACTGACTCTTTCTGATGAAGCCATCGAGAAGATTCAGCATTGTCGCGATTTCCTCGACACAAAGACTGATGAAAACACTGTGCCTATCTATGGAGTTACTACCGGTTTCGGTTCGCTCTACAACCGGCATATCGCCCCAGCAGATCTTGTAACCCTTCAAGAAAATCTCATAAAGAGCCACTCATGCTCTGTTGGCACTCCGGTTGATAAGACAGTTGTCAAACTCATGCTTCTTCTAAAGGCACATGCCATTTCAATGGGATATAGTGGTGTTCAGGTTGAGACAGTTCAACGCATTCTTGATTTCTACAACTATGATGTGCTTCCTATTGTCTACGATCGTGGCTCCCTTGGAGCATCCGGCGACCTCGCTCCCCTCGCAAACCTTTTCTTACCATTGATAGGAGAGGGGTATGTGATTGTAGATGGGAAAGTTACAAAAGGACAGGATGCACTTGACCGATTTGGATGGAAACCAATCAAACTTAAATCAAAAGAGGGTCTTGCTCTGCTGAATGGAACTCAGTTTATGAGCGCAAATGGAATAAAGGCTCTTATCGACGGTTGGCATCTCGTAAATTGCTTCGACATGTTTGGGGCTATGAGCCTTGAGGCTTTTGACGGAAGAATCGAACCATTCTGGGAATGCATCCAGCGCGTTCGTCCTCATCAGGGGCAAATTGAGACCGGGGAAGTGTTCCGGAAAATACTCGCCGGCAGTGAGATTATAGCAAAAGAGAAGGAGCATGTTCAGGATCCGTATTCTTTCCGCTGCATACCACAGGTGCACGGAGCGGTGAAGGATGCTATGCGCCACGTCACTGAAGTGCTTCACATAGAGATCAATTCTGTCACTGACAATCCAACAGTATTCCCGGATGAGGATTTGGTAGTGTCAGGCGGCAATTTCCATGGCGAACCCCTCGCCCTTGTATTTGACTATATGGGAGTGGCACTTCATGAACTTGGAAACATCTCTGAGAGGAGAGTGGCACAATTGATACTCGGACATCGCGGTCTCCCTGAATTCCTCGTTGCAAAGCCGGGACTCAACAGTGGCTTCATGATTCCTCAATATGCTGCGGCTTCGATGGTGAGCCAAAACAAGATGTATGCGTGGCCCGCCAGTTGCGATTCCATTGTAAGTAGCAACGGTCAGGAAGACCTTGTATCTATGGGCGCAAACGCTGCCACTAAACTACACAAGATTGTATCCAATCTGCAGTATATTGCCGGCATTGAGCTTATGAATGCCGCTCAGGGCATTGATTTCCGACGTCCGCTCAAATCTTCTCCAATCATCGAGAAGATTATGCACGACTATCGAGAGGCTGTACCTTTTGTAGAAGATGATGTGGTGATGGAAGACTACATTGCCAAGACTATGCGCTTCCTTGAAAATTATGATATTGTGATTGAATAATGGCAAGAAAACCGAAATTCCTTCCTCTTCTCGAAAATGTTGAGATCACCGGTATGGCTGCCGAGGGAAAAGCACTCGCCAGAGTTAAGATGCGTCCTGAAGATGAGTCTGCAATCGTAGTGTTCATCCCATATGGAGCCCCGGGAGATATTGCAGATATCAAGATCGACCGTAAGAAACATTCTTTTGCTGAGGGGCATATCGAGCGTCTCATCACCCCCTCCATATTCCGTGTGGAGCCTCTTTGCGAGCATTTCGGTGTTTGCGGTGGTTGCAAGTGGCAGCACATTCCTTATGAGAAGCAATTGGAGTGTAAGCAGCAGACAGTATTTGATGCCTTGACGCGAATTGGAAAAATCGATATTCCGGAGATTTCACCTATACTTGGAAGCAAAGAAATATGGCGCTATCGCAACAAGATGGAGTATACTTTCTCCGACAAGAAGTGGCGAACATGGGAAGATGTGAAGAGTGGAAAAGTATTTGACGACTCTCCCAATGCTTTAGGCTTTCATATTCCCGGTGCCTTTGACAAGGTGCTTCATATCAAAGAGTGCCATCTTCAGTCATCGCTTGGCGACCGCATACGCAATTCTCTTTATGATTTCGCCGAAAAGAATGGTCTATCGTTCTATAATCTTAAGGAAAACAAAGGATTGCTTCGCAACCTTATGATTCGCATAGCTTCTACAGGAGAGTGCATGGTTTGCCTACAATTTGGAGAGGATGATCCGGAAAAGATTACTCTCGTAATGAATTTTCTAAAGGAGACTTTCCCTGAGATTACCTCCTTATTATATGTAGTCAATCTAAAACTCAACGATACGATTGCCGACCAAGAAGTCGTTGCATGGTCTGGTCCGGACTATATTGAAGAGGAGATGGAGGGGCTGCATTTCAGAGTAAATGCTAAATCTTTTTATCAGACCAATTCTTTGCAAGCTTACGAACTTTATAAGGTAGCGCGTAAGTTTGCCGGCATGTCGCCTCGCGAGGAACTCTCAGATTCTGATGCCGCGAAATATGGATGTGCAGGAAAAGAAGAAAAGCCACTTGTATATGATTTATATACCGGCACAGGGACTATTGCAAATTTCGTGGCCCGGGGAGCGAAGAAAGTTGTGGGTATAGAATACGTAGAGGCTGCCATTGAAGATGCAAAACTGAATGCTGAGGTCAATGGCCTTGACAATACTCTGTTTTATGCCGGCGATATGAAGGATATTCTGACAGATGAATTCGTATCAGAGCATGGAGTGCCCGACGTAATGATCATAGACCCTCCACGTGCAGGGATGCATGAGGATGTGGTGAAGGTGATTCTGAATGCAGCTCCTGAAACAATTGTATATGTCAGTTGCAATCCTGCCACTCAGGCTCGCGACCTCGCTTTGATGGACAAAGACTATATTGTGACAGACGTACAACCCGTCGATATGTTCCCTCACACGCATCACGTAGAAAACGTAGTAAGGCTAAAAAAACGCCAATAACAGAATGCTCCGCATGCGCACTAAACCGTCAAGAAAAGTAGTAAGCGCACTCCGTGCGCGTCCCCGTGCGTCTTTAGGTAGCAAGCATGCTCAGCATGCGTCATCAGATTCCAACCAACTAAAAAGCATTCCTTAAAGGAATGCTTTTTAGTTTTAATTGGCCATCATTACATCAAAGTTCATGTCTTTGAGAGAGATACAAGTCCGAGCAAACTGTCGGATCAATTCAATTGTAATTTTGCGTGGTGACTTCATAGACTGTTGACTTGATGCTGATGACAAAATAGCAGTAGAACCGTTTGTCATAGGCATTAAATTTTAATAATTACATTCTTATAACGCAATGCACTCTTCTTATATTGTAAGAAGCATAAAAAAATTAGACCTGAAAGATTATCATCTTCCAGGTCGCACTAATGATTTTTCAGTTATTCATCTTTCGCCATCAAAAGTAGACTTAAAGTCCCCTTTGAATCATCTCTTCAAGTTCGGTTTCGGTCTTTTTTCCACTTTCTCTCATGAGTTCCTGTCCTTCCTTAAAGAGGATATAAGTTGGGTATTCCTCAAGTTTATATTCCACTTTCAGTTTTCCATACGGATCATCGGCTCTTACTATGTTGGCCTTATCAGCATATTTAGATTTTAGATCATCTGTGAGATATTTTACATCTACCACATCCTGCACACCATGATGAAGGAAGATCACGAGAGAAGGTTTCGATTCTTTGATTGCTTTATCAAAAGTTTTCATAATATTCAATATTTTTAGGGTTTCACTCTTATAACGTTTAATATTTAGTAATGTTTAAACAGGCGTCCTGAAAATTCAGAACGCCTGCCATAATATCATAGAGAACTTCTAATGAATTTCTTAGATGGTAAGAGCCACATCCTTTTCCTGTGCAATTCTTCGGAGATTGATGATGGCATATCTCATTCTTCCGAGTGCAGTATTGATACTCACCCCGGTCTTTTCAGCTATCTCTTTAAAAGATAGATTTTTGTAGTAACGCATAGTCAAAACCTCACGCTGAAGATCAGGAAGTTGGGTGACGAGCATCTTAACGTCATCTCTGATTTGATCAGAAATAATTTGATCCTCTATCGTGCCTTCACACAGTTCTTTCTTATTGAGAATGTCTATATCCTCAATATCTGTACTCTGCATGTTTTCGGATTTCTCCTGTCGATAATAGTCTATGATTAGGTTGTGAGCTATTCTCGAAATCCATGCGGGAAACTTTCCATTCTCTGTGTATCGCCCTTGTTTTATTGTCAGAATTGCCTTCACGAAGGTCTCCTGAAATATGTCATTTGCCACATCCTCGTTCTTTACGACTCTAAGGATATAGTTGAATGTTTTGTCCTGATGACGCTTGAGCAGAGAGTCAAAAGCCTCATTGTTGCCTTCCGCGTAAGCTCTGACCAATTGTTCGTCGGTCATGCTTCCATAGTTTGCCATTGTCTTACTGATTAATACGTTAAGTATATTTCTTTTCGATAGGCAGTTGGTTTAATAATTTGTGTATACGATAATTTTATTCTTTTATTGTGCAAAGTTACTAAAAAAATTTCTTCCTTCCAAATCCATCTTGCTTTTTTATAGTTAAAAATACTTATCGTCACTGAAGAATTGCAAAATCAAGCACTTCCGATATATTCTTAACGTAATGGAAATCAATACCTTTAATATACATTGGCTCTATATCTTCCACATCCCTAAAATTTTCTGACGATAACACAATATCTGTGATTCCTGCTCGTTTAGCAGCAAGTATCTTTTCCTTGATGCCTCCTACCGGCAATACCTTTCCACGGAGTGTCATTTCTCCGGTCATTGCCAATTTATCCCGAACCTTCTTTCCGGTGAATGCTGATACAATCGATGTGACAATAGTTATTCCGGCAGAGGGTCCATCTTTCGGTATTGCTCCTTCCGGAACGTGGATATGTACATTATTTTCAGTGAATAACTCTTCTTTTATACCAAGTTCTTCAGCATGTGCTCTTACATATTGCAATGCCAAAGTTGCAGACTC
>CAZCZX010000020.1:2963-22185 GCA_964503095.1 uncultured Sangeribacter sp. | reverse complement strand
TGTCTACGATAAGGCTTGTGAGCTCATTGTCGGAAACATCCACTGAAGTAAGAGCGGGGAAGTTGCTGAGGTCGAGTGTACCTTGGAGTTTCTTTCCCTTGAGGTCGATTGCAGTGACATTACCGTTCTCGAATTTCACACCGGGCATATTAGTGATGCTTGCTCCATTAAGAGTTGCAGCATTCTGGGCGATGAAAGAAGTGAGAGCCTTCTGTTCTACATTCTTTTTAGCATTCGACTTTGCGAATGCATTACCGCTAAGAGTAAGGACAGCGGCAAGAATTAAAAGAGTTTTTTTCATAACTTTAGGATTTTTTGGTTGTTTTATTCATTTTTTCATTTTTTAGTTAGACCCTACCTCACAAGAGGTGGTGAGGAAATCGTTCAGCAGTCATGCACTTTGTTGGGTGCAGTCTCCCTTGCGGTTTCATAATTAAAAACACGTGGGAGTTTTAATGGTTTAATAAAAAACAACTTTTTTTTAAATTTTCTTAAATTGAACCACTCCTTATATTAATGTGTTTATATTGTGAATACTATAAAAAACATATGCTTTATGATAACTATCTTCAAAATATTACTTGTTATAGTCCTGATGATCGCGATGGCGTTGGTGCTATTGATAATCGGTCATATGGCCAATCCTGCAGATTCCTCCACCAAGGAAGACAAAGAGCGTTTGCTGCGTGATGTAGAGAATAGGGAGAGAGTAATAACAAGCAACAGCATTTTCCACCAGTTTTTCGCCCGTCCCGAAAGACATCATGGGAAGTAACTGAAATCTAAATTTAGATAATTATTTCATCATTCGACTTACGGATTATTTATAACTTCATCTTCATTGGTCAAAGATTCCTCATCTAAATTTAGAATGATATTTCCTTTTGTATTGGTTACAGGGTTTCCAGAGAGATTAATATGTAAAGTTTTCATTTTTTTAGGATGAACAGTAATTGTTTTATCAAATGTCTCTGGCGTCACACCCACTGCTTTAGTCCATGTAAATTTAAAGGTGAAAGATTCAGAATAATTTTCAATATCTTTATAAGCTTTATAAAGATTATATAATGAATATACCTCTTCATATTTTTTATAACTTTCAGAGAAAATTAAGTCTTTAGGAAATGCTATGGTGTGAGTGATTTGTGATTTATCAGGATAACCATCTTTAGGAGATATATCTTCTATTTTAAGATTTCCAGCAAAATCTTCATTGTCCAATATAAACCGTAGACCAAAACACAGATATTTCATGGGAATCTCAATGCTATCTTCTGTTGTAGTAACTCTATAATCAAAGTCATATTCTTTTTCTCCGTAATATCTTTTTACCCTTGGATGTGGATAATAAGGACCTTCATCTGAAAGATTTTTATTTGTCTTACAATAAGCGGTGCCATACTTTAAATTACACAAGTATTCAATATCCTTGCTATTATTAACAAAATCATAGTAATATTGAAAACCTTTGTCAACTTTGCTTACAAGATACATATCAGATCCTTCAACATATGAATCAGTTGGTTTGCTACCTATGTTTACTCTAAAAGGCTCTAAATAACCATATTTTGAATCATAATATTGATCTAATTTATCGCCATCCTCTTTTTCTGAAAGAATGGATACTTCGAATTTATAGGTAAAGCCTGAAACCAAATTCACTGAGAGTTCATCACTTTTAGAAAACAATCCATATGCAAAGTTTTCGTAAGCGTCATTTCCCTTATTAGGTTCTTTTCTAAAGACATTAATACCGATATACGTATTTAGGCCCTCAGAGCGAGACAGAGGTTCCTCCGATTCGGTGATGTAGTCGCCTCCGAATGACATGCGGACAGTCTTTATCATTGGCTTTTCATTTTTGCCATTACCTCGGTGATTGCCGGAATCCATAGGTTCCAAATCGTTCTTGCACGATGAAATGCCACACATCATCAAGACTATAAGGAGTATATTTGTTAGTTTTTTCATATCGGTATTAGTTTGTTTTAGTTATTTCTTATAGTTTCTTGAGTCTTGCGATGGCATCATTCATGTCGGGATTTCCGAAAACGTAACTTCCAGCCACAAGAATGTCAGCCCCTGCCTCGGAAAGCAAAGCCCCGGTCTCTTCATTCACACCGCCATCCACCTCAATCATGGCTTTGGATCCCGAAGCATCCCTAAGCAACTTGAGTTTCCTGACCTTTTCTAACGTATGCTTGATAAATGGTTGACCACCAAATCCGGGTTCTACCGACATGATCAGAACAAGGTCAAGATCTTGGATTATATCTGTAAGCATCTCAACCGGAGTAGCAGGATTAAGAGTGACGCCTGCCATCATTCCAGCCTGATGAATGTGTTGAACTGTACTGTAAAGATGAAGGGATGCTTCTTGATGTACATTCATTATAGCAGCCCCTAAGTCTCTGACATGGGAAATCCATTTCTCTGGCTCTACAGTCATCATATGCACATCAAGAGGTTTCTTGCATGCCTTTGCAACCCCTTTCAGCACTGGAAAACCAAAAGATATGTTTGGCACAAACACACCATCCATCACATCAAGATGAAGGAAATCTGCTTCCGAAGCATTTATTTTTTCAATTTCCTTGCTGAGATTTAAAAAATCTGCGGCAAGCAAAGAGGGAGATATCTTCATTTTTTTGTATCGTAGTTTTTCTTCTTAAATGCGTTATAGAGAATATAGAGAATGCATATTGCAAACAGAGCATATCCTGCATACGTCAGATAACTATTGTATTGCTCTACCTTTTCAAACAAATCATCAGGCGAAACATGCAACGAAAGCCAATAACCGAGACCGGCAAGAATTGCGTTCCACACCAATGCACCAAGAGCGGTAAAGAGAGCGAAAACACCAATGTTCATCTTGGAAAGACCAGCCGGTATCGAAATAAGCTGACGAATGGCAGGAATCAGTCTGCCAACAAAAGTAGAGATTGCGCCATGCTTGTCGAAATATGCTTCCGCCTTGTCTACTTTTGCCCTATCAATTAAGCAAGCGTGCCCCAATTTACTGTCGGCAAATGCATAAACAATTGGACGACCAACCCAAAGAGACAAGAAATAATTGATAAAAGCACCACAGAGTGCGCCCAACGTGGCGAAAATCACAACCATAAAGATATTCATATCGCTGCCCACACCGGTATTTGTGCATGCAAGATAAGCGGCAGGAGGCACTACCACTTCACTCGGAAATGGAATGAACGAACTCTCAATGGTCATAAAGAGAAACACAAATAAATAGTTGGCATTCTCCACAAACCATTGAAAAAATTGGGATGCGTCAAATATACTTGCAAGTATCATGTCAGTTTTTATGGTAGTTTTACAAAAAGCAATATCATTATCCGCCTGAGGATAACTTATGCGCAAATTTAATAATTTTATTCCGTTCTTACAACTATCAAAAGTAATTTTTAAGTCGAAATGGTAATTATTTTAATAATTTTCCAACTTCTTCTATAAAAACATCGTCATTGAGATCGTAAGGGAGCCAATTGATCGGGATGCCGCGCCGTTCCATCCCCCGAAACCAAGTCATCTGGCGCTTTGCAAACTGATGGATTGCAATCTCCAGTTGACTTCTCATTTCTTCAAAAGACAATTTTCCAATCACATGAAGAGTGACATATTTAAATTCGAGACCATAATATATAAGGTCTTCCGGATTAATTCCACTATCAATAAGACTCTTGATTTCATCTATCATCCCCTCTTCAAGCCGAGCATCAAGTCGCTTGCTGATTTTTTTTCGTCTTTCCTCCCTGGGAATGTCAAGACCAATAACGATACTTTGCTTAGGCATGGCTGTGGCCCTGTCAGCATTTGCCGCCTCATCCGGATGGTCTGCATAATATTGTTGGATTTCGATGGCTCTCAACGCACGGTCGCGTGTGTCAACATCGGTTGTGTTATGAAGAGTCTTATATTCTTTAAGAATCATTGTAAGTTCTTCAAGTGATTTGCCTGAAAGAGATTCCCTTAACTTTTCATTTCTACCCACTTCCGGCATTATAAGACCTGAGAGAGCCGCCTCTACATACATTCCCGTACCACCACACAACACAGGCAATTTTCCACGGCTCAAAATATCTTTCTCCGCCTTGTTGAAATCTTGCAAATATCTATGAAGGTTGTATTTCTCACCTGCAGGAGCAATATCGATCAAATGATATTTCACATTGCCATATTCACACAGATCTTTGCCGGTGCCGATATCCATTCCGCGATATATCTGACGGCTATCTCCACTGATTATTTCGCCACCAAATGCATTGGCAATCTGCACTGCCCTTCGTGTCTTTCCACATGCAGTGGGGCCAACAACGGCTAAAACCTCCGGGTGCTTGTAAATGTTCATCACCGTTTTTTCTCGTATTGACGTTGCGAGCCTTCTCCTGAAAGATCTCTTAATAATTTTTTAAGTCTAAAAAATTTGGTATCGCTGTTGAATTGTGAAATCTTTATCCATTTATCGTCTTGAAGATCTATCTTTGTCTTCCTGACATCAGACAATGTAAAGGTGCCTTTATAAGATTTGATTCGATTTTTTCTAATACCATTTTCATCGAAAATTCGCTCTGTCAGAATTATTGTGGATATACGCGAAAGGTCATAAAGACCATTATACGACATTTTTGACGGCTCTTCACTATAAATTCTCTTTATCTCGTCAAAATGCATCCACTCTCCATCCAAGCCCATCTCCTTATAGTCTGAAATATCTCCATCCAGAAAGTAGAAATATCTCAAAAGGGAATGCTTATCGACTCCTTCAAGCGGACGCCCATAGAAGAAACGCAATTCTCCCCCTTTCTTCCCTGTCATATTTTCTACTATTTGCCTCACTTCTGAGGTAGGCACACCATTTACTGTGCGCTTTGTGATGAAGGGAGTATCAATCACGCCATCGACTTTTTTCAGCCTGTCAGTGGCATTGCGATCTACATAGACGTATTCTCCACATACCACATAAAAGCGGAGATAAGTGCGAGCAGTGATGTCGCGCAATTCTTCAGGCGTTATTATCTCATTATGCTCCAGGAGGTCAAGATATAGATTATAGTATCTTATCATGAAATACACTTCATCAAGAAGCACTGCAATTATGACAATCCATAAGAATACATACCAGTCTCTGCCATTTCGGTTGATATTGACATATTCATTTAGATAGTACCACCAGACGATGCAAGTCAATATGCCAAAGATTACTGCGATATTCTTAAGCTGAAGATCTGTCTCTTTACTGGAGATGAATCCAAAATATCCTCTTTCCTTAATATTCCCATATTCACTGCGAAACTGCCGATAGGAAGGCATTGAATTCTTGAAAAAGAGAACGAACAAAGTCACAATAAGTGATGACGGAAGCAAAATCAAAGAAGGAAGATAGGGATTGTTGAAAAATATTATCTCATTTGGGAAATGATACAAATCAAGAACCTCTATAACTACAAGAATCACACTGACAAACGTATAGCATATCAGACAATAAAGCGTAGTCTCCACTATCACCATACATCCGTTTTCTCCGTGTCCTCTGTTGTTCCACAACATAGTGTAGAGAATAGCACAAAGCAACAAAGAAAGGACAGGAGACATGTAATGTGGCAACATCTGGGAGCCTCCCATCAACACCCCTATGCTCAAAAGGGAGATGGCAAGGTTTCGCCAAAGATAATAGAGTTGCATGCTATTGATTTTCCTTAAGTTCTCCATATGCTTCCTTCAGTTAGTCAGTCTTCAGTTTAAAATAATAAGCTACTCAATCATTTTCCCAAATTAGTGTCAAGGAAATCTACAACTCTTCTGTAGAGTTGAGTCCTTGCATTGCAAGTGCGCAATGAATGATCCATGCCAGTAAATACCATCATGTCGAAGAGATGTCCTTCATAGCTAAGTTTTGAAGTGTATTTCAAAGTGTTGTAGAAATGCACATTGTCATCACTTGTGCCGCTCATGATTAGGAGTCTTCCTTTAAGTCTATGGGTGCGGGCTATAGCAGAAGCCTCCTTGTAGCCAGATTCATTCTGTGCCGGCGTCCGCATGAAGCGTTCAGTATAGATTGAATCATACCATCGCCAGTCGGTCACAGCCGCCATGGCAATTCCGCATTTGAAAGGTGAATTCTCAGCGGTCATTTCCATCAAAGTCATGTAGCCACCATAACTCCATCCAAAGAGCGACATTTTGGAAGCATCGACGTATGGCAATCTTGCAATTGCATTCGCCCCTGCAATCTGGTCGATAGTCTCATATTTTCCAAGATGCATATAGACGCTTTGCATCCAAGCAGCACTCCTGCCGCCTGTACCACGTCCGTCGACGGTAGCAACTACATAACCGGACTGCGCGATGAAATTCAATCCATCAAGATGCCATTTATTAGTGACTTCTTGCGAACCGGGACCATTATATTGATACATCATCAAAGGATACTTCTTTGACTCGCTGAAACCGGACGGTTTCATAATCATCGCATCCATTTCAGCACCCTCATCATTTTTGACAGTGGTCAGTTCAAATTTTGGAGCGCCTGCATATTTCGCGGCATATGAAGCATTCATCTCAAGTTCTGAAATCTTCTTGCCTGCAGTGCTCCAAACAGTATATTGCGGAGGAGTCTGAAGGTCGCTCCAGTTCCTAACATAATAGGAGAAATCTTTGCTGAACTCACAACTTTCCCATCCGGGCATATCATGGAGAAGTTTCAACACCCCTTTTGCATCTACAGAAGCCACGTTTCTATTGACTGCACCGAGTTTTGTGGTCTGCATGAAATGGATTCCGGCAGCGGACTTTCCATAATATGCAGTCACATTGAAGTCTCCATTCGTAATCTGGCGAATCTGTCGGCCATTATAACTATATTCGTAAAGATGAGTCCATCCGCTTCTGTCAGATGCAATGACAAATGAATCGTCGCCATAATGCACCATATTATAGACATCATTGTCAATCCAAGCCTTGCTTTGCTCTGCATAGACCTGTGTGGCAACGGTGGAAGCAGGATTCACACTATAGATACGGATATCATTCTGATCACGGTTGAGCTTCATCACCATCAGCCTCTCCCCTTTTCCATCAAACTGGATATCGGGCACATAATCATCTTTCCCAAGCTGAAGATCCATCTCTTTTGTGACACGAGAATTAAGGTCGTAAGCATGAACTGAAACTTGGGAATTTGGATATCCCGGAAGAGGATATTTATATGTAAATGAAGAGGGATAAGGATCTCCTAACGGATCCTTATCGCAAAAAGAGCGATAATCATCAAAACTATAGGCTGGGACATCTGTCTCGTTCCACTTCACGAAAGCAAGAGTCTGGTCATCGCCACTCCATCTCAGAGTGCATTGCACACCGAACTCCTCCTCATATACCCAGTCGGGGGCGCCATTGGTGATTTTATTCACTTCCCCATCAGTAGTGACAGCAATGTCGGTCTTATAATCAAGATTGGATATGAATACATTATTGTCTCTGACATATGCTATGCGCAGCCCATCGTGCGACATTGTCGCGCCACGCTGAGCCCCTTTTGTAGAGACCTTCTGCATAGTGCCTCTCATAGTGTCGTATACATAGTATTCAGCCGTAAAACTATAACGCCAGATACCCTTCACGTCATTCCAAAGAAGGATTTTCCTGCCATTCTCAGAAACTTGATAACCGTCGAATGAATCTATCTTTAATTCACCTTTGACTGCATCAAGGTCGAAAAGAGTACCTGTCTTTTTGCCGGTTTCATAACTATATATGTCGATTTTCCTGCCATCCTTGCTCACCATGCTATAAGTCTTGCCATCGGCAAGAGGGCGCATCTCGCCAATTCCTGCCGGACGACAAATCTTAAGGTCGCAATAATCCTGAGCATCAAGAGGAGCAGCACTCGCAGAAGACGCGACTGCAATTCCGCTCAAGGCGGCAATCATAAGGGCTTTATTCTTCATATCCCGAATCCGAAATTTTCTAATTCTTGATTCTCAATTAAAACGCTTAATAAGATCGTGCAAAGATCACGCGGCGAGCAGAGGGTTTTCCGGTCACCATGCAAACTCCTGGAGTAGTGTCTCCCTCAAACGGGATGCAACGGATTGTGGCCTTTGTCTCCTCCTTGATCTTCTCCTCAGTCTCCGGAGTACCGTCCCAGTGGGCAAGAATGAATCCTCCTTTTTCAATCTTCTCTTTGAATTCTTCGTAAGTATCCGCAGTAGTAGTCATTTCTTCACGGTATTTACGAGCCTTCTCAAGAAGATTCTTCTGAATATCCTCAAGCAACTTTTCTACTGTCTCTTCAATACCATCGAGAGGCAATGTTTCTTTTTCGAGAGTATCGCGGCGCATCACCTCAACAGTACCGTTTTCAAGATCGCGAGCACCGATAGCGAGGCGCACAGGGACACCCTTCACCTCATAGTCGGCAAACTTAAAGCCGGGACGCTTATTATCAGCATCATCATATTTCACGCTGATTCCTTTGGCTCTCAAATTCTTGACTATGCTGTCAACTCTCTCTGAAATTTTTGAAAGCCCTTCTGCATCTTTATAGATAGGCACTATCACCACTTGAATAGGAGCGAGATGCGGAGGAAGCACAAGGCCATTGTCGTCGGAATGCGTCATGATCAGCGCACCCATCAGGCGAGTAGATACGCCCCAGGAAGTGGCCCATACATATTCAGGCTTGTTTTCCTTATTCATATATGTCACATCGAAAGCCTTTGCAAAATTCTGACCAAGGAAGTGGCTTGTACCAGACTGCAGAGCCTTTCCATCCTGCATCATAGCCTCGATGGTGAATGTGTCTACTGCACCTGCAAATCTTTCATTTGGAGATTTGACACCTTTTATCACAGGAACTGCCATATAGTTTTCCGCAAAATCGGCATACACCTCAAGCATCTTCCTTGCTTCAGCCTCTGCCTCTTCTTTGGTGGCATGTGCTGTGTGACCCTCTTGCCAAAGGAATTCTGCTGTGCGGAGGAACATTCTTGTTCTCATCTCCCAGCGCATCACATTTGCCCACTGATTGATCAGGATAGGAAGGTCGCGATAAGAATGAATCCAATTCTTATATGTATTCCAGATGATAGTCTCAGAAGTAGGACGAATGATGAGTTCTTCCTCAAGTTTTGCCTCAGGGTCTACCACCACACCATTACCGTCGGGATCATTTTTTAGACGATAGTGGGTCACTACGGCACATTCTTTAGCAAAACCCTCCACATGCTCAGCCTCGCGGCAAAGGAATGATTTTGGAATGAGGAGAGGGAAATATGCATTCTGGTGTCCTGTAGCCTTAAACATGTCGTCGAGCGTACGCTGCATTTTTTCCCAAATGGCATAGCCATAAGGTTTGATCACCATGCAGCCACGCACTGCAGACTGCTCTGCAAGGTCGGCTTTAACTACAAGTTCGTTATACCACTGAGAATAATTATCTGATCTCTTTGTAAAATTCTTTAGTTCTTTTGCCATATTTAGTAGTCAGTTGTCAGTTTTTAGTTGTTGGATGTCAGCGGAGTCTGTCGGCGGCTCTAAGTTTCTTCTGATCGCTTGAAATCAGACGAAATGCAAGGAGTTCGGCTATGAGTGCCAACAATGGAGCACACACAAACACACTCCAATTCACAGTTGCATTGAAGTATGAAGCGAAAGCGGGCGCGTTAAAAGCCAAGATCACTCCTGAAGCTACGCTTAAGAGTGCGGAAATCAATGCCACTTTCTTCTGAAGATTCAGATTTTTGAAGCAAAATATATCAATCAGAGGAAGAATGCATGCCAAAAGAGACACTATGAAAAGAATCCAAGTGCTTAACCCTGTCACTTCGTCAGGAGCGGTGGCGATACCCTCCCTGAAAATTCCAAGAGCAGTGACATTAAACGTGTATGCCTCAGTTTGAATCTGCCCAAGAGAACAGAATGAGAAAATCCCCATCATGACCCCGGCAATCAGCAACATAACCGACTGCCATCTTTGTATTACCATTTTTCTAATAATTAAAGTTACGAATGAAATTGAGCCTTTTCGACTTCAATATGCAAAATTAATAAAAATTGTGGAGTTTTCAGCGATTTTTGGCATTTTATTTGTTCTTTATTATAAGAAGAGTGCTATTTCAGCACTTTTCATATGAAATTATTAATAAAAATGAAAGACAAGACAAAATATTCCCTCCCAGAGCAAACAAAAAAACTTTTGGAGGCAGGCCGATATAAGGACTGTTTCACTCTATTACGCAGACGTCTGACTGAGACCCCACTCCCGGGAGCACTCAACCAGATATATCAAAATGAAAGCACCTACAAATATATGCTTGACTACTTCTCGCGTGGACTCGCGGATCCGGGAAGAGAGGCTATGCTTGCAGAAATTCGTCAGTCTCTTTTCGACATAGCTCAGAGAATTGACAAAGATGCTTCCGCCACAGATTCTCCTGAGATATTTTTCTCTACACTAAGGATGTGCCGTCTGCGTCCAGCCGACCTTAAGACAGCGTTGGATAAGGTCAAAGAATTGAAAGCGATGGCCGACCTTGCATTGGCAGCCGAACAATATCCTGACTCCGTCATGTCGCAAATTGAAACGGAAGAAGAAAAGATTTTCAACATCCTATGGACCTCAGATGGTTTGACCTCAGATGATTATAAAACTGTCAATGAAGCAATTAAAAACAACACTTTACCTTTCACTACGGCATCTCTATGCATCTCGGCAATGGGATTATCGCTCATGAGATATTATTCACGCGATGCATTCATAGCGCTAATCGACCTTTCGAAGGATGAAAACATAGGTATTTCAGCACGCGCACTGACCACTCTTATCTTGACATTGAGTAATTGGCCTACAGAAGTGGCTGACGACTCTCGTGTGATGGAAGCTCTTGAGACCCTTCCTGACATCGAAGGAATGCCTAAAAAGATAAGAGACGTAGTCAAGACCACCGTGAGGACAAGAGACACAGACAGAGTGTCGAGAAAAATGCAACGTGATGTCATTCCAGGGCTGATGCAGTTTGGTCCGGATATAATACAGCGACTTAAAAAGACTTCTGAGGAGGCTTCATTTGCCGACCTCGAGGCTAACCCCGAATGGGAAGAACTGCTTAGGAATTCAGGATTAGAAGAAAAATTGCGTGAACTGACAGAGATGCAATCAGATGGAGCCGACGTGATGATGGTGGCATTCTCCAACCTTAAGAGTTTCCCATTCTTCCGCCAAGTCCGCAATTGGTTTTTGCCTTTCACAGTTCAACATCCGATGCTTCGCAAGCTTCATACCATCGACGATGAGGGAGTGACATCTCTTCTTGAGATGAGTGGCCTTATGTGTGACTCTGACAAATATTCATTTGCCTTTTCACTTGCCTCGATGCCCGACAGCCAGAGGAAAATGGTACTTTCCCAAATGCAAGCACAGACCGAGCAAATGAAAGAGCAGATGAAGGAGTTGCAAACACTTAAAGCAGGTGCTGAATATGAAGATGAACTGACACGCTATTCTCGCGATCTATACCGATTTCATAAGCTTTATCCAAAGCGTGGGGAATTTCCAGATCCATTTGCCAAGGCATTGGATTTCAGTGTCATCCCAGTTATCTCTTCGATAATGAAATCAGCAGATGAAGTTGCTCCCATTGCTGAATTCTATTTCAAGCGTGGCTATTACGCAGATGCTCTTCCACTCCTACAGACAGTGGCGAGCGAATCAGCAGCCAGTCCTCACGTATGGGAGAAAATTGGATTCTGCCTTGAAAAGGCGCCCAATGGCAACTCTGAGGCCATAGAAGCTTATATGAAAGCCCAACTGTTCAATCCGGATAGCCGCTGGATAGCAAAGCGATTAGGCATCTCATACCGAAGGGCAGGCGATTTCCGCAATGCAGTGGAATATCTACAGATGGCACGTCCCGACGACGGAGCGTTCGACAGGAATCTTTCTTTACTCATTGCCGACACCCTTGCTGATTCCGGGAAATGGGAGGAGTCGCTTAATGAACTTTATCGGGTAGATTATGAGACTCCAGATGATCCGGAAGTGATCAGACGCATGGCAAAATGTGCGTTCCACATGTCAGACCTGGACAAAGCGGAGAAGAGCATGAAGAGAATTTCCAACATAGATCTTACAGAAAGCGACTACCGGCTTATGGGGCACATCGCCTTCCTAAAGAAAGACCTTGCGGAGGCAACACGCTTGTATCGACTAACTGTCAGGCCAAACGATGAAAAACGTCTTTGGAAGTCACAGATCCTCTCTGATATAGATATTCTCACCTCCCTGGGCGCATCTCGCTCCGACCTCACTCTCCTCCTCGAATCAATAGCCTACTCCATAGAATAGCCCCATTATTCCGGTATCTGGCATTCGGATTCCGAAATCTCAAAAACTAAAAAGGAAGCGATTTTCGCTTCCTTTTATAATTTTGCCATCCTATTAATTTCAGTACGTATAGCCGTCACCGCTTCCTGCACATCTTTGGCATATGTGATTCTGTCTTGAACTGCCGTTATGCCATGAAGCACCGTAGCATGCCGTCTGTTGAGTTTTGCCCCTATTGCAGATGAAGAAAGGCCGGTGAGATCATGACTCAGATACATTATAATCTGTCGGGCATCAGCTATATCCCTGACTCTGCTCTTTGTGAAAATCACATCAGGATTCAATTTATAGTATTCTGCAGTGGCATCCACAATCATATCAAAGTTGATTGGCTTAGTGGAAGGAGCCGACTTGATAGTGTGGCGCATCACTTCTTTGGTCAGATCCAGTGTGACAGGACAATTGAGAGTGATCGAACGCGTCAATAGCCCCATCACAATACCTTCTATCTCCCTGACACTCCCGGTGGCACCGCTCGCAATGCAGTCAATGATATCATCAGAAAGGGCAAGACCGTTTTTCTGAGCCTTGAATTTAAGAATGTTTCTCCTTAAAGAATAGTCCGGTTTTGGCAACTCTTCTGTGACTCCCCATTTAAAACGGTCGATCAGTCGGTCTTCAATGCCGTCAAGTTCCACAGGAGGACGATCGCATGTGAAGACGAGTTGCTTACCGTTGTGATGCATATGATTGAATATTGGGAAGAGAGTCTCTGCTGTCTTTGCCTTTCCGGCTATCTCCTGAAGGTCGTCTAATAGAAGAACATCCACTTCCTGCTGAAACCAGTTGATAAAAACAGGAACTTTCTGATTCATCACGGCATTGACATACATATTTTGGAATTGCCTCATAGGCAAAAACAGGACTCTCGCACGAGGATTCTTTTCCTTAATCCTAATGCCTATGGCCTGAATCAGATGCGTCTTTCCAACCCCGACTGCTCCATAAAGGAAGAATGGATTGAAATCAGATTTATTGGGATTTTCAGCGATATAGTGAGCGATGGTATAAGGAAGTTTGTTGCTGTCGCCCAAGATATAGTTTTCAAAAGTCATTGCAGGGTTGAGTTGAGGATCAACCTCTACCCCTTTCCCACCGGTAGACTTAAGGAAATCAGACGGAGAGTGCTGAATCGACTGCATGAATTTAGTGTCGACAGCACTACTTCGCATCGGGCTGGCATAATTCAACGCAGACTTTTTGTCGCCGCCAATTACCTCTACTTCGTAGCCAAGTTGCACATTCGGTCCGAACTCCTTGCGCAGCACACTTGATATGAGGCCAAGAAACCGATCTTCATATTCTTCCATGAAGAATTTGGAGGGCAATGCAAGCGTAAGCTTATTGTCTTCATATTTGATGGCTCGAGCCGGAGAAAACCAAGTCTTAAAACGATCATCCCCGACATTATCTCGGATAATGTCAAGGCACCTGTTCCATTTATCTCTGTAATCTCCGTTCATATCTTATGACTTTTCTCTAATTCGGATTGAAAATGCCGAAATCTTTTGCAAAGTTAAGATAAAAATTTGAAAAAAAGAAACGTTTTTCGCCACTTGACAAATCTTTTTTTTCTCCCCCTTGATTTTCAGCAACCTATCTTCTTTATTTAGATTCAGTCCAAATAGATATTTTATGAGTCAGGGTCAAAAGAAAAAAAAGAGGGTCGATTTCGACCCTCATATCTTTACTTGCTACGAATTCAATAATCTTTATTCATTAATCACTCTCTTTCCTCCAACGTATCTGGAAGCGTAGTATGGCTCCTTGCAGTTAGAGACTATGATGCCTCTTGATGTAGACGCATGGATAAATGTAAAGTTTCCGTTTTCATCGGCATTCACGACTATTCCAACGTGGCCTACACCACCTTTTGAGTTACGACCTTTGAAGAATACGAGATCACCTTTTCTTAGGTCGTTGCGATCAACTTTCTCTCCTTGGTTGTATTGGTCGCGAGAAGAAGGGGAAAGTGAATATCCAAACTGACGATATACATAGCTTGAGAATCCTGAGCAGTCAAATGCATTAGGACCTTTGCTGCCTCTTGAATATCTCTTGCCGAGGTGAGTTCTTGCTTCTGAAAGGAGGTCATTGAGCAATTCTTCGGTCTCAGAACTGATGGCCTTGGCGTTCTCACGAGCGGCTATGTCCTCTTCCACCATTCTTGTTATCGTGCTTTTGTCAAGACCTATATTTTTTGTTGCTGCAAGCTGATGTTTGTGTGCCTCGGCATGCACATTGCGAGTTTTTGCAGATGCGATTTGAGTCATCCCACACATAAGGAACATCGCAAGCAGTATGTAGATTCTATTCTTCATCGTTGTTTTCTATCGAATTTTGATGTTGCAAAAATAATACAAAATTATGACACGAGCAAGTTATTTATACTATTTTTCAATGAATTAATATCCAATTAACAAATTTTAACTTTATGCACAAATTTTATCTAATTATGCAGTTGATTGAATATCAACCTTTTGCAACAAACCCAATCAGAAGAGACAAAATACAGCGTTTATTTCTTTGTTACAATAATTTAATAAAGAAACGTTTTTTTCAATCAAATCTTTTTGCTAAATTTGTGGTATCAATTAACATTATAATCTTATACGATGAATAAATATCTGATTATTGCGGCCACAGTGGCTCTTGCCACTAATGCATCTGCAGCCGATAAATTCACAAAATACTCTGACATTCATCCATCTGGAACAGAGACTATTCTACATGCATGGAGCTGGAATTTCAAGAATATTGCTCAGAACATGAAGAAGATAGCCGATTCCGGATATTCAATGGTGCAGACCTCACCAGTGCAGCAATGTTGGAATCCAGAGGGATCGAAAGGAATGCTTTTCTCCGATAATGAAAAGGAGGGACAATGGTATTTCTATTATCAACCCACCGACTGGAAAATCGGCAACCATATAGTAGGCACTCGTGATGAAATGAAGCAGATGTTGGATTCGGCTGCCAAATATAATGTGCGTGTGATTGTAGATGTTTTGCCTAATCATACGGCTTTTGACGTTGACGCTGTCAGCGACGACCTTGTGAATGCCGCAGGAGGCCGCAACAAACTGTATCACTCTCAGGGTCTCAATCCGGTGCAGGATTACAACGACAGATACCAGTGCACTCTGTGGGGATCCGGCGCACTCCCCGACGTAAACACTGAAAATAAAGATTTTCAGAAATATTACATGCAATTCGTAAATGATCTTCTTGACTTGGGAGTGCGTGGCTTCCGCTACGACACTGCCAAACATATAGGAGTGCATTCCGATCCTGTAGACTCAGCGTCAGGAGTGACAGAAAATGATTTCTGGGATGTTGCCACCGGACAGAAAGCCGTGAAAGGTGTCAAGCTAAATGTGCCTTATGAAGATTTGTTTGTATATGGAGAGGTGCTTCAAGACAAGAATGTACCTGAAAAGGAATATGAAGAGTATTTCGGACAGACAGCATCAAGCTATGGATGGGTGCTTCGTGAGATGCTCGAAAGAGGATCTGCAAAAGGAATAGATCTTATCGACTGGCGCCACACAGCATCACCGGAGACACTTACCTCTTGGGTAGAAAGCCACGATACATACTGCAACGCCCATGAATCTGCACATCTATCTGACGATCAGATACGCACGGCTTGGGTGTTTCTAACCGCCCGCGACAAGGGAACCCCACTTTTCTTCTCTCGCCCTGCAGGGTCAACGCGTGATAATTATTGGGGCATCAACCGCCTTGGTGAAGCAGGCAATGACGAATACTTCCACCCGGAGGTGGTAGCCGTAAATCATTTCCGAAAAGAGATGGCCGGCCAACCTGAAAACATACAGACATGCTCTGATGGAGAGGTGCTGGCGGTCAACCGCGGAAAGAAAGGGGCTGCATTGATCAATCTAAGTTCGCTTTCAAAACCAATTGATGTAGCCACTTCCCTGCCTGATGGTAAATATCGCGACAAGGTCTACAACAAGGAATTTTATGTGAAGAAAGGTAGACTTACCGGGATTCTTGCTCCTCGGCGCACCTATATTCTTCAAAAATAGTTTCACGACTCTATTCCCTTCTAACCTTTGAAATTTAAGTATGTCTTAAATATAAATTTTTATTAAAAAAGGTGAACCATGCGGTTCACCTTTTTGTTTTAGTGGAAAGTAACGACCGAAACCTGGATGAAGGCTAAAAACCGGATTCCTTAATTATTAAAATCTTGATAAAATGACTGATGTAAAAAGTCTGAAAGGCACACAGACAGAAAAAATTATCAGTGCCTCTTATCTTAACGAGACACAATCATATGCCCGTTATAACTATTATGCACAGGCTGCCGACAAAGAAGGATATTTCCCTATGGGTGTCATCTTCCGTGAAACAGCCAACAATGAGTTGCATCACGCAAAGGTATTCTTGAAAATGCTTCAAAACACTGAGGTAACTGCCACTGTCGGTGTAGAGGCAGGATTCCTCGGAAAGACTGTTGACAACATCAAGACTTCCATGCAGGAAGAGATGGAGGGTGGCTATGACTATTATATGGCTGCTGCCAAGACTGCCAAGGAAGAAGGTTTTGATGACATTGCCTCTCATTTCGAGGCTATAGCAAGCGTGGAGAAATTCCACTACGACCGTTTCGCCAAGTTCCTCGATATGATTGAGAAGGGCACACTCTGGAAACGTGAGCAACCTGTCACATGGCATTGCCTCGTATGCGGTTATGAATACGTTGGCACAGAGCCTCCAGTAAAATGTCCAGGTTGCGACCACCCTGCAAGCCATTATATTTGCTTGGAAGACGGTTATTGCCCTGCTCCAGGAAGCTGATAATAAATTAATGAAAAAATAGTTCAGGCTGCCTTTTCTGAGGCAGCCTGATTTTTTATTTGACAAATTGTCAAATTGACAATATGACTGGCTTAACTAAAGAATTTTCTGAACACGGCGACGATGTCAATATGATCTTGCACTCCTGCTGTCTCAGCAGCCGAATGCATCGCCCAAATCGGGGCTCCCATGTCAACGCCTCGAAGATCAAGCTGACCGGTCAGGATATTTCCTAAAGTTGAACCACCTGCCACATCGGAGTGATTTACAAAATACTGACATTTCACACCTGCTTCGTCGCAAAGCGAACGGAACACTGCAGCCCCATCCGCATCTGTCATATACTTGCAGTTTGCGTTGATTTTCACCACAGGACCACCTCCTATCACCGGATGATTCGTTGGATCATATTTGTCACTATAATTTGGATGCCAAGCATGAGCATCGTCGGCAGATATCATAAAGGAGTTGGCCAAAGTCTTGTAGAATGCTTGCTGTCCAAATCCAACACAAAGACATATTCTCTCCATGATCATACGTAAAACCGGAGAGTGCGCTCCTTGTTTTGTTCCGGAACCGGTCTCTTCATTGTCAAAGACTGCCATTACTCGGGTAGCCCCGCATGGAGTGTCGCATTCTTGCAGCAAAGCCTCAAGCGAGGCAAATGCCATGCTAAGGTCGTCGATTCTGCCACTCTGGAGATACTCTTGGTTGACTCCAATCAACTGTGCCTTCTCTAATGGATAAAGATTAAGCTCATAATCTATTATTTCTTCAGGTTGAATTCCAAGATGCTCTGCCAGGATGCATTTCACCACTCCCCCATGCTCTTTATAGTGGGCAATATCTTCAGAAGAGAAATATCCTATGACGGGCTTCATATCTTTCTGAACACTTAGTTTATTACCCTCGTTGACTTCTCGATTGAAGTGAATGGCAAGATGAGGGATTGTGCAAACAGGACGCTTAAGGTCTACGAGGGTTGTGACAGGATGCAGGAAATCTTCACCTTGGGTCATCACTCTTCCGGAGATGGAAAGTGGACGGTCAAACCAAGTGTACATGATTCCACCACCATATTTCTCAACATTCAGGCTTACTACGCCCCCTTCTCCGTAAATCTCACAGTTGGGCTTAATCTTGAAGCAAGGAGAATCACTATGGGAAGAGATGATTCTGAAACCGGATTTCCCTGGAGCATCAACGCCTACGATGAAAGCGAAGACCGCGGAATCATTCTTCACAACATAATATTTCCCACCACATTCAATATCCCAATCATCACGAGGATCAAGTTCAATAAATCCCCCCTTGTCAAGTTCTTTACAGATGGTAGCGACTGCCATGAAATTGCAAGTTGATGCATCCATCCATTTCAATAGTCTATCAATCATAAAGTTGTCTTAAATTCTGTATTCTAAATTATTAACAGCTCTTAGCACATTGCAAAGAGTCTGCGACCAATATTCCTTGAATGCATCCTTACATGCGCGGAATGCTTCTTCAAGACTGCCACCTTCACTTTCCCTGACTTCTGCGACGAAATTATAAAGTGGCTGATAGATATCAGCAAGATTTTCAGAAATAGTAGTGGCAATCGGGGAGTCTGAATATTTCATGTCTCTTTCAAATGTCTCCAGGTAAGTGTCATCTTCTCCAAAGACAGCGGCCAACTGCAATCGAATAGCTTCATATTGCATTTCATCAAGATGATCTGTTAGACCAATGCTCCATTCGTCAAATGAAGCAGCACTCTCTTCCTCGTCGATGTCGTGAAATTCAAAATATATTCTTGGGAGATAACCCAAGAGGGAATAGACAAAATCACTCTTTTCCATCTCCCTGCTATTCTCCAAAGCAGCACAATACTCTGAGCAAAGCGCCACTAAATTTATAAGTCTTGTGTGTATGGGTTCCATTTTTTTAGTTATATTTCTTATTGGGCTAATTGGGTATGATTGGCCTTATTGGGCTAATTGGTCTTATTGG
>CAZCZX010000020.1:0-2863 GCA_964503095.1 uncultured Sangeribacter sp. | reverse complement strand
CTTATTGGTCCTATAAGAATTATAGGAGTTCTCCGGTTGTTAGTTGATCGTCAGACAAGATATGGATTTGTATCCCATTCTCTGCCAATGGTTGTGGGGTTCCCATGTCCTGAATATACAGCAGTCTCTTTCGGAAGTGTCAGTAGTTTATTCTTGATTGCATCTACCAGTTGGCGGTGATTACCTCCAGGCAGATCGCTGCGTCCTATACTTCCCTCAAACAAAGTGTCGCCTACTATCACAAAACCGTCTTCTTTGTCGTATAGGCAAATGCTGCCGGGACTATGTCCGGGCACATGGAGCACCTTCAATTCACCTTCTCCTATTTTAATCACATCTCCCTCTTTCAACGGATGCTCTATCTCGATAGCTACATATTCTCCGGGTATTCCGAAACTCTGAGCTTGCTGCACAATATATTGCCCAAGCGGAGCGTCTGCAATATTCGCCTCTACCGGAACTCCATATTTCTCTTTCACCCACTTGTCGGATATGGCATGGTCGATGTGAAGATGAGTATTTATAAGGTGGGTCACTTTAAGTCCCTCCCTTTCAATAAAATTCTCCAGAGCCGCATATTCACCCTTTTGACTCATGCCAGGATCAATAATAGCAGCCTCTTTTGCAACAGGATCATACACTACATAAGTATTGATCCCAAACATATAAAATCCAAATTTCGCTACCTTCAACATAACATCAATTCTAAATTCAAGAATCAAGATTCTAAATTCTAAATTAAACAGGAGTATATACTATCTTCTTAGTCTTAAAATACTCCTCATCAAAATAATTCGATATATCCACAATCTCCGAATTCTTAAGCCCCCTTAATTCTGCATTCAAATCACCTCCCTTTAGCGCAATGACTCCATTGGGAACAGCGTTGTGCTGCTCCTTTGCTATATTCTTTCGGCTGAGTTTAACAAGATCAGATTGAGGCATAACGGCTCGACTTACCACAAAATCAAATTTCTCGTGGCATTCTCCACTATCGCCATGTTGGAAGGAGACATTGGTCAGACCTGTTTTTTCAGCAATATCGGCTGCCACTTTCAGTTTCTTTCCGATCCTATCGATGAGATGGAAATGCACCTCCGGAAACATTACAGCCAAGGGAAGTCCTGGTAGTCCTCCGCCTGTACCAAAATCAAGCACACGTGTTCCCGGCACGAAATTAATGAATTTCGCGATTGCAAGACTATGGAGCAAATGATTCTCCTCAAGATTATCTATATCCTTGCGGCTTATGACATTAATTTTCTCATTCCATTCAGGATAGAGAGTCATCATCATCTCAAATTGATCCCTCTGCTTATCTGTAAGATTTGGGAAATATTTCGTTATCTTTTCTATCATACTGCAAAAATAACAATTTTTCCTCAATTAATACTATTGGTATATCAATTAATTCACCTTTTTTTATTAATTTTGCACATTCCTCCTCAAAATTGGATACAATAATAAGAATCAATTCTAAATTCAAAATTATCAATTAAGAATAATTTTAAATTCTCAATTCTAAATTCTAAATAATTTATGCATAAGTTTTTGGTAAGAGCCGCATCCGGCATTGTGTATGCAGCAGTCATAGTTCTTGCTGTCTTATATGGCAGATGGTCGATATATGTACTCGCAATTCTGTTTGGAACAATTGGAATGTGTGAGCTCAACCACATGAGTATGGGATATTCAAGAAAGACATTCCCTTTATATATATTGTCGGCATTGTGCGTCATACTATTCATAAGTATTTTTAACTTCAGCATCTATATTCCAACGTCTTTGCTTTGGATTCTTACCGGGATATGGCTTATCCTTGCTTGTGCATATTATTTTGCATGCAATAAGATTCAAAATGTAAGTTTTAAGGAGTTTACTGATGGGGATTTCCGTAAGGTCCCTCTTTTCGGATTGGGTTATTTGGGATTTCCGCTTGCAATGATGCCCATAAGTCCTATTGAAAGACTTCCACTTCTGGTATTTGTACTATTATGGATCAATGATTCAGGAGCCTATATCGTAGGGTCTCTTATCGGTAAACATAAGCTATGTCCTTCAATCTCTCCCAACAAGACATGGGAAGGATTCATCGGAGGATGCGTTTTGACATTAGTTGGTGCTTTCGTGCTCGACAGATTTTGCTCTGGATTCTTCGGAATGGAATCAATCAATCTCTGGATATGGATGTTGATTGGAGTCTCCACATGTATTTTCGGCACTCTTGGAGATCTCCTTGAATCCAAAATCAAAAGATTTTATGGAGTCAAGGATTCAGGACATTGGATTCCAGGACATGGAGGTATCCTTGATCGCATCGATTCATTCTTGATTGCCTATCCTGTGGCCTTATTTCTTCTTTACTTTCTCAGCTAAGACCACATGAAAAAGGATATTCTCGCTTTCTGCACCGCGTTACTATTAGGATGTTCGGTTTTTGCTCAAACTCCCTCCCTTACTCATGTATTCGATATAAGAGCAGAAATAGGAAAAGCCATAAATGGAGGCCAGAATCCACATGGGGTCAGAGTGACAATCCCGATCACCGGTGGAGAAGTTACAGGAAAAGTAAACGGCAAAGTAATCCCGGGAGGTGCTGACTATCAGCTTGTCAACCCCGATCAGCATAGATCGGAACTACAGGCTATCTACACTATCATGACCAATGATTCCGTTGCTATCCATGTATGCAACGAAGGAATCAATCGTTTTGCTCCTGATGATTCATATTTCATGACCTCTCCAAAATTTGAATGCGACATTAACTCACCTTACAATTGGCTCAACAACCGAATCTTCATCTGCCGTCCCGTAGGATTTGAGCAGAACGCCATCACGCTCCGCGTCTGGATGGCCGAATGAT
>CAZCZX010000019.1:0-22885 GCA_964503095.1 uncultured Sangeribacter sp. | reverse complement strand
CTGTCGTATATGGAACTAATGCCATGTCATCCTGATCCTGACCCATTGTATTGTAGCCTTTCTCATCAAGAACCCCAATTACAGTGAGTGGTATAGAACCGAATCTTACTACTTTTCCTAAAGGATCAGTGCCATCAGGAAACAGATTATTGACCAAAGTCTTTCCAAGAACACAAACCTTTGCTGCTGTCTTGACATCTTCTTCAGTGAACATTTCACCCTCTGCAACTTTTCTCTGACGAATGTCAAGAAATTGAGTATTTACGCCTTGGGCTTGCGAAGGGTAGTTGTTATTGCCATTTACCCATTGTCCGGATGAAGAAACTGAAGGGGTGATATTTGCTATTGTTGTGGCTTGATTGACGATAGCCTCATAATCAGCGGGCTTTAGCGTCTGCATGTCTTCGCTGCTTTGGCGCACTCCTCCGCGTCTCTCAGCTCCGGGCATTATCATTATCATGTTGCTTCCCATCTCCGAAATCTGAGCTTTTATGGAGTTCTTTGATCCCTGACCGATGGCAAGCATAGCGATTACAGCCCCTACACCGATGATGACACCAAGCATAGTAAGGAAGCAACGCATTTTGTTGTTGCCAAGTGCTTTTACTGCTATTTTAGATAGACTTCCAATATTCATATATCTATTTCCACTTTCGCAAGCGAAAGTTAATGGTTTTGTTGGTTAATAGGTTATTCAGTATCTACCGGAAGATTCTTATAGACTTCCTCTGCCGATTGAATGTCGTAGTTGTATTCATCACTCACAATTCTGCCGTCTTTAAGCATTATATTGCGTGAAGAATATAGAGCAATCTCAGGATTATGCGTGACGAAGATAATTGTCTTTCCCTCCTTGTGCAATCTCTGAAATAGCGTAAGGATAGAGAAGGAAGTGCGAGTATCAAGATTACCTGTCGCTTCGTCGGCAAGAATAATTACAGGGTTATTTACAAGTGCCCGAGCAATAGCCACGCGCTGCTGCTGACCGCCAGACATCTGATTGCTCTTATGATAGATTCTCTCTCCAAGTCCAACTTCTCTCAGACATTTTTCTGCTCTTTCACTCCTTTCTTTTGCGCTGACAGAAGAATTATAGAGCAGTGGAAGTTCCACATTCTCAAGGGCAGTAGTCTTAGGAAGAAGATTGTAGTTTTGGAATATAAACCCAATCTTTCTGTTTCTAATCCTTGCGCGTTCATTCTTCCCCATTCCTTTTACAGCAATTCCATCGAGGTAATATTCTCCGGAAGTAGGAGTGTCGAGACATCCAAGAGTGTTAAGGAGAGTGGATTTGCCGGAACCGGAAGTACCCATGATAGTCACAAACTCACCCTCATAGATGGTGAATGAGACCCCTCGGAGTGCTTTTACAGTCTCATCTCCGACTTTGAAGTAACGCTTCAGATTCTCTATTTTAATTATCTCTTTAGCCATAGCTTATTTTTTCTTTTTTGCACCCGGTGGCTTAGGCATGAATGGATTTTCCTGGGCTTTAGGTCCGTCATTAGCAGCTTTCTTCTCCTCATATTGCAATGCCACTTTATCTCCGACCTTGATTCCGGATGTGATCTGCTGATAGACACTGTTTTTCATGCCAAGTTCCATCGCTGTCTCTACAAGTTTATTGTCCCTTACAACCCATACGCTGTTTTTGGCTTGTTGTTTGAGAGGCTGAGGTTTTGGCAGATCAGAACCTTCTTCATGAGCCATTGGTTCAAACTTCAATGCTTTCAGAGGAACGGCAGTCGCATTTTCAAGTTCAAGAGTATAGATAGAAAGGTTGGCAGTCATACCCGGAAGTAATTTATGATCCGGATTGGTAGTAGACACTATCACCTCATAAGTCACCACATTGTTGGTGGTAGTAGGATTGATACGAACCTGAGTGACAGTACCGTCGAAAGTGTCTTCCGGATATGCATCAACGGTGAATGTCACATGCTGTCCGACTTTCACTTGACCTATATCAGCCTCATCCACTGCACCTACCACTTGCATGTGGTCAAGGTCGGCAATTACATATAGACTTGCCACATTCATACTTGATACAACAGTCTGACCCTCTTCCACCTCTCTTGAAACCACGATTCCATCTATAGGTGCTGTGATTTCAGCATAAGTGAGATTCTTAGCAGCTCTCACTCTGTCGGCTTGGCTTTTCTCATAGGCCATTTTAGAGACTTCGTAGTCTTTCTTGGATGTCTGGAATTCATAGTCGGATATCAGTTTCTCTGCATGAAGGGCTTTGTCGCGCTCATAATTGCTTTTATTATATTCATATGTAGCCTTAGCAGAAGCGAGAGTGGCATCCGCACTTTGCAATTCGCTTTGGAGCACCGTCTTGTCTATTTCAGCAATAAGCTGTCCCTTTGTGACATGATCGTTGAAATCCACAAAAAGATTGCTGATTATACCCGTCACCTGCGTACCTACGTCAACCGATGTCACAGACTCCATAGTGCCAGTAGCAGTCACCATTTCCGAAAGAGAAGTGGGCTCCACTGTATAAGTATCCAGCTCAAATGATTCCTTCTTAGAGCAAGATGTGAGTGCCAACAATATTACAGCGGCCGGAATAATTGAATATTTCATTATTTTGATTTTTTATTTACTATTACATTTTTCATGAATGGAATGCTCCAAATAGATGTCGGATTGTCAAATTTCCACCTCTTGTGTCGCATAATAATTGATGGTCTTCCCTGCAAGTATTGCCATATATTTGCTTTGAAGCAATTCAAGACGTGCGTTGAGAAGATTATTGTGGGCAGTCAAAAGGTCGAGGGGACTGACATATCCAAGTTCAAACTGACGGTTGACCAAATCATCGGTCAATTTCACAGAATTAAGTTGGGCAAGCCCGGCATTATACTTAGCCTGAGCATTAGTGGCATCAATATAAAGACTTTCGATGGTCTGCGAAAGATTGTCGAGCAATTCCTTTTTATTAATGTCGTAAGACTGCTCAGCGATTTTTGCTTTTGCAACTGCTCTTTTTGTTGAGTTACCATCGAATATAGGCACATTGAGTGTGAGACCAATATTTTCATTAAAATTGTGTCCCATCTGACTTGTCCAGCAGTTCCCTCCTGAAGTATATCCTGTACCTACACCACCCGACAAGGCTATATTCGGAAGATTGCCTGCCTTTGCTATCTTGACATCGTTGGCATAGATTGACCGACTCAGTTCGTTACTCTTTATTTGTGGAAGCCAAGCAGCAGCGGTATTGTACACCTCCACTCTATCCGGAAGGGGTTTGAGCACCTCAGAATCATTAAAATTGACGTCGGCCACCTGTAGATTATAGTCAATGCCCAGTTCAAGTATCTTCTTCAAAGCCATTTTTGCACTCTCATAGTTACTTTTGGCTTGAGTCAGATTATAAGCGTCTTGAGCCCTTTGACTCTCCATCTGAGCATAGTCTACCTTTGAAGATCTACCTGACTCCATAAGTTTTTTAGCCCGTTCAGCTTGTGCGGTGCTTACTTCGAGTGTTTGCTCAGCAATAGTGACAGTCTCTGAAGCGTACATTATGTTGAGATACGATTCAAGGATTCCGAGTTTCAGCGTCTTCACTACGTCATCCCCGGCAAGAGACTGCTGTTGTTCCAATATCTTGGCAGAGTCCTGACGATATTTTCTTATGTTTCCTTCCCACACAGTCCAAGAAGCTCCTATATTATAAGAACTGCCATAAGAATTTCCTTTCATCCCGGCATGTGGAGAGGGATAGTTGGTAAGACTTTGGTTTGTATTAAACTGCACTGTAGGAAGCCAAGCGTCTTTTGCTGAAAGGTAATCTTGCTGAGCCGACAGGATGTTGAGCATGGCCTGTCGAATTTCAGTGCTGTTTGTGGTGGCCCATTCTACACAGTCGTCGAATGTCCATATTTTCTCATCGGCAGTTGCAATGAAGTTTGACATTGACAATCCGACAAGAAAAAGTATTAGTCTGCAATTTTTCTTCATAAATCTATCTAATGTGATAATGCAAAATTACTTTAAATCATTCAAACATAAAAGAAATTTCTGCAAAAACTGTAATAATAAGTGTAGAATGTTCAAAAATGGGTGTCATCAATTACATTTACTCACCAAATGTTAATAAATAATAAAAAGCCACTATCTGCAAACATAGAGGCTCTTATTTCTAAATCTATACAAAAAATAAATCTAAGAGCACATCTCATAAAAAAAAGATTATTTATTTGCCAATATCGAAAACTTTTATTAATTTCACGTCCTAATTCACACGGGTAGAAAATGAAAAAGATTATTGATGTCATAGAAAACAGAAAAAAACCTCTGTTCTCAATTGAGATTCTCCCTCCTTTGAAGGGTAACAGCATATATAAAGTGTTTGATATCATCGACCGACTGAAGAAATTTGATCCTCAGTTTGTCAATATCACATCTCATCACAGCGAATATATATATAAACCCCTTCCTAATGGCACTCTCCGAAGAGTCAGTGTAGTGAAGCGACCCGGGACAGTAGCTATTGCTGCTGCAATTCAAAACAAATATGGTCTAATTCCGGTGCCTCATATCATATGCCGTGGATTTACAAAAGAGGAAACAGAGTATGCTCTTCTTGACCTGAATTTTCTTGGAATCAACAATCTAATGCTGCTTCGCGGAGACGACAAACGTGATTTCATTTCCAATACCGAACAGGAAAACTATCACGAACATGCCACCGACCTTCAGAATCAAATCAACCTCTTCAACAAGGGAATCGGTCTGGAAGATATGGCAATCCAAGGAATAGAGACTCCGTTTTCCTACGGAATGGCTTGCTATCCGGAAAAGCACGAAGAAGCACCCAACATGGAATCGGATATCCACTATCTTAAAATGAAAGTAGACAATGGTGCTGACTATCTTATCACTCAAATGTTTTATGACAATGATAAATATTTCAGTTTTGTAGAGCGTTGCCGAGCTGAAGGAATCAACGTGCCAATAATTCCAGGTATCAAGCCACTATACCGAAAGCAACAATTGACTGTACTTCCAAAAGTATTCCGCACCGACATCCCGGAGGCTTTAGCATCTCAAATCCGCGACTGCAAGAGCGATGCCGAAGCCAAGGAAATAGGAATTGAATGGGGCATCAAGCAGTGTGAGGAACTTTTAGAAAGAGAAGTTCCCGGAATTCATTTCTATACAATGGGTATTAGCGATGGCGTAGCACGCATTGCTGAAAAAATATTCTAATTCAATTTTTGCAAGCAAAAATTGAGCGTTAACGGGTCCTTAGTAAATATAATAAGATGAGAATAAAGGAATTTTGTGATATATTGAGGGAGAGGGTGTTAGTGCTTGATGGCGCTATGGGTACGATGATTCAGCGTTTTTCTCTATCAGAAGAAGATTTTCGAGGAAAAAGATTTGAGAATCATCCATCTCGTTTATCCGGATGCAATGATATTTTATGCCTCACCCGTCCTGATGTGTTGAACGAAATTCATAAGGCATATATAGATGCCGGTGCCGATATTATCAGCACCGACACTTTCAATGCGAATGCAATCTCAATGGCTGACTATGCGCTGCATGAGGATTCTTCTCTTATCCGTGAGATAAATCGAGCCGGTGCTCAGATTGCAAAAAAGGTATCTTCAGAATCAGAACGTAAGATCTTTGTGGCAGGATCTATAGGCCCGACAAATAAATCTGCCACAATGAGTCCGGATGTGGCAGATCCCGCTGATAGAAACATAACATATGATGAACTCTTTGCAGCATATTTGGATCAAGTGATTGGTCTAATTGAGGGAGGAGTCGACTTATTGCTTTTTGAAACTGTATTTGACACGCTCAACTTGAAAGCGGGACTTGATGCTGCTCACAGAGCCATGAAAGAATGTGGAAAAGAACTCCCAATCATGGTTTCAGCCACAGTCTCAGACAAAAGCGGACGCACATTAAGCGGGCAGACTCTGCCGGCATTTGCGACATCAGTAGAAGAATATCCATGTATGGTCAGTCTTGGCCTTAACTGTAGTTTCGGTCCGAAAGACATAATTCCTCACCTTAGAGATCTTGCGAAAAGCACTTCAAAATTTATTTCTGTGCATCCGAATGCCGGCCTTCCCGATGCTTTAGGCGAGTATGATGTAGACCCGGCAAAATTTGTAGAGGAATTAACGCCTATATTTTCTGAATCTCTTGTCAATATTGTAGGAGGATGCTGTGGAACTACTCCAGAGCATATTGCTGCATTAAAAATTTTCATTGATAATTTCTATTTTTCAGAGAAGTCAAATATATCAGATAAGGCTGAAAAAAGTGAGAAAATCATACATCATCCCCATAAAATGGAACCTGCCTTGCGGATTTCCGGACTTGAAAGGGTAGAGGTGCGCACTGAGAATAATTTTCTCGTTGTTGGTGAGAGATGCAATGTTGCAGGATCTCGGAAATTCCTTCGATTGATAAAAGAAAAGAATTATGATGAGGCTCTCGCAATAGCAGCCAAGCAAGTGGAGGATGGTGCAATGGTGATCGATGTAAATATGGATGATCCCCTCCTTGATGCACCCAAAGAGATGGAGCATTTCCTCCGGCTCTATGCGTCTGATCCCGAAGTAGCAAAAGTTCCTGTCATGGTCGATTCTTCCAACTGGGAAGTGGTAGAGTCTGCTCTGAAGAACCTCCAAGGCAAATCTATTGTAAATTCAATTTCACTGAAAGAAGGAGAGGAAGCCTTTATATTAAAAGCAAAACGCATACATGAACTTGGAGCCGCTGTAATTGTAATGGCTTTCGATGAGGAAGGACAAGCGGACTCTTATGAGCGAAAGATTGAAGTATGCGACCGCGCTTACCATCTTCTCACAGAAAAGTGTGGATTCAAGGGGGAGGATATCATTTTCGATGTCAATGTGATGGCTGTCGCCACCGGCCTTGAGGAGCATTCACGCTATGGAATTGACTTTATCGAGGCTGTAAGGTGGGTGAAGAATAATCTTCCGGGGGCCCGCACAAGTGGAGGCATCAGCAACCTATCATTTGCTTTCAGAGGAAAGAATGCGCTACGCGAAGCAATGCATACTGTCTTTCTATATCATGCCATAGCAGCTGGTCTTGACATGGCCATTATGAATCCTGCCTCTGCAATGACTTATGATGAGATAGACCCCGAATTGAGGATGCTGATTGAAGATGTAGTGCTTGCTCGCCGTCCTGAGGCCTCAGACTCTCTTGCTGACTATGCAATGGCAGACAAATCTGTAGAAAAAATTAGTTCATCAGATAAAGGAAGAGATTTGTCAATTCCTGTAAAAAAACGAGTTACTGATGCGGTTATAGCAGGCAAAGCCGATTTCCTTAAAGATGATCTTGATCTTCTTTCTTCTGAGATGAAGGCTGTGGATATTGTAGAGGGGCCATTGATGGAAGGGATGAAGAGGGTAGGAGCACTATTTGGTGATGGAAAAATGTTCCTTCCTCAAGTGGTCAAGACAGCAAGAGTAATGAAAATGGCGGTAGATATTCTTCAGCCAAAACTAATTGCAGAGTCTAAAAAAATTGGAGAGAATAAAGCAGGAAAAGTATTACTTGCCACGGTAAAGGGTGATGTACATGACATAGGCAAAAATATTGTTTCTATTGTGCTATCATGCAATAATTTTGAGGTGATTGACCTCGGAGTGATGGTGCCGGCGGAAGATATTGTTGCCACAGCCCTTAAAGAGAATCCTGACATCATTTGCCTGTCGGGACTAATCACACCATCACTTGCAGAAATGAAATCTACTGCTGAAGCACTCGCGGCAGCAGGACTCGATATTCCCCTCCTCATCGGAGGAGCCACCACATCACCTCTTCATACGGCTTTAAAGATTGCCCCAATTTATCCTGGTCCGGTGGTGCACATGAGAGATGCTTCTCAGAATCCTATTGCAGCAGCAAAACTACTTGATAAATCGGAAAAGGGAGATTTCATATCTTCTATAAAAGAACAGCAAAAGTCTCTTCGCGATTCATATTCAAATTCTGACAAAAAGATTTTGCCATTGAAAGAAGCTCGACTCAAAGGCAAGAATAATGAGAATACCGCATATATTTCTCCAGAGCCGGAATGTGGAGAGGGAAAGATGATAGTAAAGAATTTTACGATTGAAGAACTTTTGCCTTTGATCAATTGGAAAATGCTTCTGCATGCATGGGGACTTCATGGACAAGGATGCAAATGTGGATGCGATTCAGACGCAGAGTCAAGGCGTCTAATATCTGATGCGCGCGAAATGCTCAAGCAGATATCTGAAAGTGGGGAGTATGATGGTTTTGGACTCCTTAGAATTGTGAAGTCTTACTCTGATGGAGATGATATCTATGTAGATGGCCATAAGATTCCAACTTTAAGACAACAGTCTGCTGATAGCAAATGTCGCTCCATATCTGATTATATTAATTCCAAAGGAGATTATGTCGGAGTATTTATGGTTGGCGCTGGCAAGTATATCTTAGGACTTAGAAGCAAGTATGAGGAAGAAGGGGATTCTTATCGTGGTCTTATTTTGCAGTCGCTTGCCGACCGCCTTGCAGAGGCATCCTCAGAATTGATGCACTATCTTGTAAGAAAAGATTATTGGGGATACTCGGCTGATGAAGAATTTGACGTTGAGCGTATTTTGCGTGGCGAATTCAGAGGAATCCGCCCTGCTATGGGATATCCTATGCTTCCAGACCAACTTCTGAACAAAGAAATATTTGAAATTCTTGAGCCGGAAAGTGGAAAGAGGGTAGAACTCACTGAAAATGGTGCTATGTATCCAACATCCACTGTAAGCGGACTTTATATTTCAAATCCGGAAGCAAGATATTTCACCATTGATCGTTATGGTGTCGGTTCCGATCAGTTGGACGATTATTCCAAGAGAAGAGGTCTGACTCAAACAAGAACAAGAGAAGTTCTAAACATACAAACACCAGACTGACAATCTTTAACATAGTAAATAAATTAAAACATTAGTAAGTAAGGAGCCGGATAAACTCTTCTCTAAGAGCCGGTTCCTTTTCAAATCTTCCGCAATAGTCAAAAGTAGTGGTGCTGCTATCTTGCTTTTCAACTCCCCTCATCTTCATGCAAAGATGCTGGGCATTGCAAGCCACAATCACGCCATCGTTGGGCATTGCTTCAGCGAGAAGTTGGCAGACTTGGGCAGTCAATCTTTCCTGTACTTGAAGTCTTCTTGCAAACGACTCAACGATACGCGCCAACTTAGAGAGGCCGATCATCTTTCCTTTCGGAATATATCCGACAGTCACCTTGCCAAAGAAAGGAAGAATGTGATGCTCACACATGCTGTAGAATTCTATATCTTTGACAATTACAATTTTAGAGCCTGCATGTTCGAAGATAGCCTTCTGGGCAATCTCAAGAGGATTCTGACGGTATCCATGAGTGATATCGACCAAAGCCTTAGCCGCTCTTATTGGAGTTTTGACAAGACCCTCTCTTTCGGGATCTTCTCCAATCAGCCTAATAATTTCACGATAGTGAGCAGCAATTTCTTCTATCAGTTTCTCGTCATGCTCAATCTTCATCATCTTGGGTTGATTTTAGACTTCACGACACGCATTTCCGAACTGAAACTCGGGAATGAGCGTTTTAGTTCATCAAGGGCTTTCTGGGCTTCTTCCTCATTTCGGAAGTTTCCGATTCTTGTATACCAGTTGGGTGCACTTGAAAAAGTATATACTTGCCCCCTATATTTAGGAAAGCGAGCCACAATGGCATTTCCTCGTGCTTTTGCCCGCGCCTCAAGTGAACTTTGATTGCGACCATCGCTGAAAACCTGAATCCTATATCCGGATCTTGAGGCATTCAGGTCGCGAGTCTCCTTTTTCTTGACTACGCCAGGGTCGGTCAGAATTTTTTCAAGAAGATCGTCATCTATTTCGATGATAACATTTCCATTAGATTCAGCTTGAATTCGTTCTACGATATTTTCATATTCCGGACCATCGGCAAAAGCAGAGAATGCCCATACCGACAGAATGGCTGCCGATATGAGCATTTTAATATATGTGCTGAATCTAAAAACCATAATAATTAGTCGAATGCTTCAACAATACCCATGAAGGAATCAGCCTTTAGAGCAGCGCCTCCAATCAGGCCGCCATCAACGTCAGGCTTAGCGAAGAGTTCTTTTGCATTAGAAGGTTTGCAGCTTCCGCCATAAAGGATTGAAGTATTGTCAGCTATTTCTTTACCATATTTAGCAGCAATCACGTTGCGGATATGAGCATGCATGTCTTGTGCCTGATCAGCAGTGGCTGTCTTGCCTGTACCAATAGCCCAAACCGGCTCGTAAGCGATCACAATCTTAGAGAAATCTTCGGGTGAGAGGCTGAAAAGTGCTTCTACCTGTCCTGCTACTACGTCATTGTAAGAGCCATCCTCGCGCTGTTCGAGCACTTCACCTACACAGAAGATAGGAGTAAGACCATTTGCAAGTGCGAGTTTAGTCTTTGCAAGGAGCTGCTCGTTGGTTTCTCCGAAATATTGACGGCGTTCGCTGTGACCAAGGATAACATGAGTTGCACCAGTGCTCTTGACCATAGGAGCGCTCACTTCGCCGGTGTAAGCACCGCTTTCGTGCTCTGAGCAGTTTTCAGCTCCGAGACCGAGAAGGTCAGCGTCGATAACACCATGTACAGAAGTAAGATGAGTGAAAGGAACACAGATCACTACTTCGCAATTAGCTTTCTTTGCCTTAAGGGCACTGTTGACTGCATCTGCAAGTTCTACACCCTCGTCGAGAGTAGTGTTCATTTTCCAGTTGCCAGCTACAATATTCTTTCTCATTTTTTTATGTATTATTCAATTTTCACTGTCGAAAATTGAGGGTTATTGGGTTATGAGGATATAGGGGTAAAGGGGAGAGTGAGTCCTATAGTCCATTTCAACACGCAAAATTAACAAATTCCCTCCAAATCCACAAATATTTATTATTAAAAAGAATTAAGATAATGTTTCAGATTCCACATTCCCTATATATTTCCCTAATGTCTTCTTCTGTTAAAGCTTCATAATCCTTCTTTAGAGGGGCTATAATTACTCCTGCCATGTCAATGCAACCGGGAGAAATCAAATGTTGACCATCATTCGAGCCATAGCACGACGGACGGTGTTGATTTCTTGGGATTGCACATATTCTCAAGAGTCCTTTACTATCTATCCACACAAATGCATTCAAAAGCCCCTCTGCAATATATTCTTTTCCGATTGTGTTCTCAATATTTGCGAGCTGCGACATTCCATCAAGATCAGGAGTAACTATTATGCTTACAAAATTAAATGGAACACTCAAATTAAGGCTCTTTGGATTAGCGACGGCTCCAATACCCAAATCATGCGTTTTTTCAATCAACTGCATTAGTGGCAATTCATGTGTCTTGACAGCCTGACAATGCAGATGGTCAGGGCAAGAGGCTCCTGCATGCTTTCCATTAAAGAAAATGGTGTGCCCCGGAAGTTTTTCCGCCATGGTCACCATATCGAGAGGAAACCCTTCTTGAGGTTGATGCTTTTTGCTTACAATAGTGAAATGAGTTGGGAAAATAGGATAGGGATTAAGCAAAAGTTCCCACCCTTGAGCAATCTCTATTCCGACTTGTTGAGGAGGCCGGTTTTCCTTACAAAGAAAGCAGGGGCGCTCCGAAAGAGTCTTTGCATCTGTCTTGGCGGCAGTTGACACAATCCTTGCAGGATTATGTTGTATACCAACAACGAGGTCGCCAATCTGCATGCTTCGCCTCTCAGTCTTTCCCAATGCCTGATAATTCTCCCTTGCCAAAGGCCATTCCGCTAATTGCGCATCAATATACTCAATCATCTCCTAAAACTTAGAAATTGACTTTTAAAACTTAGAAATTGACTCTTAAAAAGGTAGTTCCAAATTCTCATCATCCATATTCTCATGGATTCGGGCAAGCAATTCGATGGTGCGAAGGAAATCCTTATAGATATTGTTCTCGTTGGTTTTTTCTATTGATAATGCGGCATCACTATTACCTCCCCATCTTCTACAATTATATATGGAATCAAATATTCTCCCTACTTTCCAAGTGCGGGAAATTCGCAATGCCATGGCATAGTCCTCACCATATGAGACATTTGGAAAAAGGATATCTCTTACGATAGGGGTATAGAATGCTCTGGGAGCACCAAAACCATTTATCCTAAGGGCATTGTTTGCGCCATTTTCTGCAGTCCATTCAGAATGGTCAATAAGCCCGGGAGGAATTGGATTAAGGTCAAAGTCAGTAAGGGTGTAACTTCCTACCACCATTCCACAATTTTCCTCATAGAATTTATCGACTATCTTCTGCAGAGTATCGTTGCCGGAATAAATGTCGTCTGAATCAAGTTGAACTGCAAAACGTCCGCACATCTCGGATTCTATCGCTTTGTTCCAACATCCACCAATGCCAAGACCCTCCTCATCTTCAGTCAGGATTACATGAAGGCGAGGATCAGGAACCGAGAGTAAAGCCTGGCGAGTTCCATCAGTGCTTCCATTGTCTACAACTATCACATTGAAAGGGAAATCAGTCAACTGGGAAAGGGCTGAGTTGACAGCGTCCATTACAGTAGAGACTCTGTTGCGTACAGGTATTATCACACTTGCTTCTATTGGGAAATAAGCAGATCCAACTTCTGCGGGTTTTGGTTCTCTGACAAGCGCATTGATGTCTCGAAGATGGGCACGGAAAACCATTTCCATTGCCTTCTGATATTCAGCATTGCGAGGGTTTACATAGTCATGTTGCTGCTCGCCACTCTTTCGATAATCAGTCTTTGTCTGCTCATATAGATATTCATTGACACACAGAGCGCCACGACCTGTAAGCAACCGAAGACGAAGGGCATACCAACCTCCGTCAGGAAGATCATCATATTCCTTTTCAAAATCTTCCGAGGCATTCAGCACATCTGCAACATTCAGAAGCACTACAGAGCCAAAATCAAAGTCATCTCTCATCGACCCTAATTGATAGTCAATCGTAGGATGATTGCTGACAGTGCCATCATCAGCCACCTCCCTATACCAAGCATAGGCAAAGGGCACGTCGCAGATTTCAGTGAGTTCACGCATTCTCTTTTCAGAATGTGGATACATCCTGACTTCTTTATTGCCTAACTTGACAAAGATAAACTGATCGAGCCCATTTCGGAAGATTTCCTCTCTAAGTTGGCTAATATTCTCAAACTGAATCATTTGATATTCAATTCTACATTCAAAATTCAACAATCAATATTATTTCTCAATCCACTCAAGCAGTTCCTTCATAAGGAGATTTCGTTGATTCTCATCCTTTATGGACTCGAATGGAACACTCATAACCGCTCTACGCGACTTGCCATCTCTTATAAGCAACCCAGCGGTTGCATCTGTGTCACTAAATCTTAAGAAAGTGGCTGCCTCATCTGCTTTTGGAGTAGGGATGATGGCATCCGGATGTTCCACTATGTATTGATCAGCATTCAAGGTATTTGAGTAAGCATATCGTCTGCTTCCGAGAGATGACTTGAGTGGAGCAGCAATCCCGTCAATCCTTCCGCCAAGAGTAGGCTGGATAGAATCAGGAACTGTAATACAGAGCACATTTTCTCCCCATTTTGCAGCATCAAGGTCGTTGCGAGTATCCCTTAAATCGCTGGCTATATATTGGCCGCTCACTATCAGGTCGCCACCCTTATCGAGGAATGCCGTCAAAGCATTACGTAATTTTTTAGGAAAAGCGATGAAATCTGCTCCATTATTTCCTCTTCCCATAGTCGTTGCTTTCTGTTTTCCAAGAATGAGGTCGATTGTCTTGAAGTCAGAAAGATTAACACTTCCTTGCTCCACGGCACCTACGCTTGTGCTGATGAATCCACGTCCCGCATCGGCTATCGCTTCTCCATGAAGGGCAGGATAGTCGAAGGTGTTTCCGGCAATTACGGATGCGACATATTTGTCGCTGCTTTTTCCAAAGCCATCTCCGGCACTCCGGTGAAACTCTGTCTGATTTCCGGTAAATGACACATCCTTAATATAAGGCACGCCGAAGTCATTTGCTGTGTCAAAACCGGCATAATCATCTTCTTTAATTATAGAAGGAGCAGACACTCTTGTAAATCCGTTTACTATCAAAACGGGATTATTATCTTTAGCCTCATGTCGGAAAGCCAATGTCTCCGACGGGAAAGAGCGCCCTCCATCATTGAAGGCAATTATCTGGAATGAATGGATATCATCATCAGTAGCCTGAATCTCAAAATGAGGTTTTGATGTCTCGCCAATTTTATGGAAACTCATGTCGTCGCCACTTCTTTCCATCACGATATATCCTGACGGCATAGCGGTGGGTTCAAGTTCATCAGGTGTCGGTTGCCAGGAAAGTCGATATATATTTTTTCCTGTCTTGGTAATAGCAAAGTTCTTTACCGGGAGTGGCTGAATCACTACATTCCGATCTTTTCTTTCTCCTACAAAGCGGGCGAGGGCTTTATAAATGGCACGTCCTACAGTGAATCTAAACCGAGGATCATTACCATATTGCATATCAGCAAAGTTCTGATGGCTCAAAAGTTCTATAAGAGTAGTAGGAACTTCAGGAATCCTTGCCTCTACATATGACTTATCCCACATGGGGCGACGCGTCCATTCTGGTTCATATTTAGCACGAATGTCACCAGTGATCTGACGCATCAGCATGTCGGTCAAGGTTCTTGAATTTTTTCTCGGAGTGCCGTCGGCATAGTTTACATTGCCATTTGTAAAATATATGCCAAGAGTACCGATGAAAGTATCGTCTGCTCTCTTTCCAGCGTCAGAGTGCAAAGCCATTGTGACATCTATAGGAATTCCAAGTCCTTTTTCATTTGGAAGCACACGCGAACCTCCTGCCAAATAATTCACCCAAAGTCCCCGACTTGTATAGTCATCTTTATAGTCGTCGGTGCCGGCATAAGGAGCATATATAGAATCAGGGAAACCTGCCCATTGAAGCCAATATCTTGCTCCTTCAAGCCAACGGGGGAGACCCGAGGTCTTGAAAATAGGTTCTTTATTTGCCTCCTCTTTCTTAAACGGATTGTCAGAAGCAACAGGCTTATCAGATAAAGTTGAATTGATAGAGTCATTGTCAATGGAGGGCATGACATTATTCCAAAGCACATCACTGCGTTTTGGAGAACGAGCTATATTACCCATTCCACCGCCGATTTTCACTGCATCGGCAGTCACAACTGTCTCTCCACCTTTATCTGAACGGCTTGTCAGAACAACCGTAGGATTCTCTTCATCATATCCTTCGGCAAGAGGATATGTGCCAAGATATATCCAAGTGCCACCACCCATCTTTTGATTTACAAGAATATCTTCAGAGCCTCCATCATAATTGATAGTGTATCTTGCATCTTCTGAAGAATTGGGAAGAGATTTGTAGCTGACATATATAGCATATTCCCTTGATTCTGGAATGTCAGCAACCCAAGAAGCAGTAGATGGGCTTCCGCTCCTTGTAGTCTTCACTTGGCGATAAGTGCCATTTTCAAATGGATTCTCTGTGTCGCGGAAATCCGGAAGGTCGTAAATAAAACCTTCTCCTTCACCCGTTTCCCATTTTTGGTGTCCGTTGCTTTCGAAATATGAGTTTTGGGAATACAAAATAGTGTTATCATCAGGCTGGTCATTGTCTACAATCACCTCGATAGGATTGATATCCCTTTCCCTCGGAAGCAACACATATGCACCGGCATTTTCGAGCATTGGCACTGCATAAGGGAGAATATATCCCAATGTGTATGTATCCTCAACGGCTTGAAACAGGAATGGTCGTTGCCAATACCAGTTGTCGTTGGCTGGTTTATAATATCGCCCATGGCTGTGCCACATTGCAATATTGTCACCTTGCATGCCCTTGGTGATATGCGTAAGTGGTTGGGCAGATCTCACAAAGGGTATATTGGTTCGATATTCCTTCGGGAGTTTGTCGATTGTATTGATATAGTAGGAGAGTGGTTTCCCAGCCACGCGCAATTCAATCATGTATTCAGAAAGCGAGTCTGGAGCTGCCTCTTTCGCTTGGCTTTCAAGTTGCTCAATATATTCCTTGTTAATGGGAAGATATGTAAAGTTTTCGTTGAGACTGAATACCAACTTGTGATTAAGAGTATCGGTTTTGACACTGTTCACCCTTAATCCACCGGGATTGTGGCTTTTCGGAATAAGTTTTATGAGTCGCTCATTGATTGAAAGAGTCAATGAGTCTGTGCTTGGAGTCTCTGCAGGGGGAAGAGCAGCAGTAGCGCGAGGAGCAGAGACTGTGCTTCTCTTCTTGCGAGTCCTCGACGACTTCGACCTACTACTTTTCTTTGAGGAAGTCTTAGACGAATATGACCTTTTTGAGGATTTCTTTTTACTTTTCTTCTTTGCAGCTGAGACTTGTGTGGTCTCAAAAATGTCGCTATGGAAAATATCAGGTAGGCCAATCCAATCGCAAACTCCTAAGGAAATTGCTCCGGCAGCCAATATGGTAATATATCTTTTTGAATTCATAATTTGCAAAATTACCAAAAATTCCGCTGCCAGCCAACTTTATAAGTCTTAAAATATGTGAAATTCTTTAATACATTCGGCACAAGAGGATTTCATAAATGTATTGTGCTTCTTTTTCTTTTAGGCTTCTAATGGTGAATGAAGTTCCTGAAGTGGATAGCATCAGAGATACTCTGTGAAACCATCTGGTGAAGGGAGTCCGCTTTATTCTAACAACTTCAATATTATTATATTTCAAATAATTAATTGCATCTGCAAAATTTCCATTGCTTATCACGACATAAGAATCTTTCAGAGTAATCTGACTGCGGAACATAGCACACCATCCTTTGATGATTGAATAGACCAAGAAAACTATCGGAATTATTATGAATACATATTCCTGATTATAGCATAATATTCCAGTGATCACAGATGTAATGACGATCCAAGGAAAAGCAGAGTGCATTATCACTCCTTTGCCTGATTTCGCTGTGATTATATCCGCTGAATCCTTATAGTTTTTGCCCAACCACCATTCAAGGTAGAATTCTGAAGAGTCAGCCCCATAAAGTTTAAGTTTGTCATCCTCTTTCATGGCACTCGCGTTCAAAGCCTGTTTCAGCATTAGGGTGCAAAGTTTGAATCTCTTTTCAAGGAAATTCTGCTTTACCCATAAAGTGCATATTTTGTCGAAAGAGAATCGGCTGCTTGCCCTTGCAATCAAGCCATAACTGAAAGAGAGAAATTTTTTGTCGTATGAGAGCGACATATCATAATATCTAATTAATATTTTACCCACTGATATTATGACTAAAAATATGTAGATAATTATCAATGCCACAAGAATATACATTGGTGATAGAGAAATTTTATCCCATTGTTGCAAGGTATAGTCTGTCACCATCTCTATATAATCCTGATATAAATCATCAAGTTTATCAAACACTAAGGCAATAAAACCCGCTACTATCACCAATGCTTTCAGATGATTTTGGCAAAGTGCATCTTTGAGAAGATTGGAATTGTCATAATTAATCTGCAAAGTGGGATTAAATGGAGGGGGTACATTTTCCGACATCGCTTTAGGACGCTCCTCTCTATCTATAAGATTCTTAAGACTCTTCCAGTCTGATTCATCAAGGATTAATTCTACTTCCGCTCCTTTCGACGCGAGAGTATCAAAGACTATTCCCCGCATATCAAGAAGTCTATACCATAATCCTTGATTTGTGCGCAAAGAATGTATTTTATCAAGAGGGATAGTGGTGGTCAACCGTTGTATTATTCCGTGGGTGAATATAAGACTCCCATCCTTGATATAAAATTTTGTCGGCAAATAGGATGCCAACGCTGCGATGACAGTCAATATGATAATCATTCCCACGAAAAATAGGATTTCCAACCATGTAGACAGATCTGTCCATACAAAATCTGAATTCAGCAATACAAATATTGCATATATACTTACAGCGCCAACAATGCTCTTAAATGATTTCATAAGAATAATTATGAATGCATTTAAGCCCATCCTCTGTGGCTTGGAGAAATCAGTCATTTTCTTGCTGGAGTTTTTCGGTTAGAAGATTCTTTATTTGCTTAGCCGTTGACTCAGTCAGGCCGGGAATGTTTAATGATGAAAGTCCTTGAGCTCCATTGACTATTTCGATAGAATACAGATTACATATTTTAGAGATCGGATTTTGCTTAATAGACACTTGTTGGATTCTGGAGAAAGGAATAGTAGTAATCCCTGTGAAAAGGAAACCGGAACGATATGTAATGTCTTGTTCTCGAATTGCATATCCTTTGATTTGATATGCTTTCGAAACTATCATCAGATTCAAGATGAGAAGGATCAAGAGTGCACATTCCGCTGATATGCACCACCATACTGTGTCGGCCAGCAAAAGAAACAGACTCAATCCCATCAAGACAATATAGGAAAGGCAAATTCCGATAATTTGCACTTTCTTGTATTTCTTGTCGAGAGGAATGAATTCTAATTGTGATATTGGAGTCAAATTCTCCGGATTGATTTGATAGTTAGACATAATAATATCAATTTTCGTTAAGTCGGCGGCGCTCGAAGAATGAGCGTGTGAAGAATATGAATAGTAACGTTCCGGCAGCTTGCATTAGGGCTGTGGCATGAAATGCTTCCGCAAATCCTATATTTTCAGCAATGATACCTCCAAAAAGAATACCTATTCCCATCCCTAAATCCCAGGAAATAAGAATTGAAGAATTGGCAGTTCCTCTTTGGTCGTGACGCGCTACCTTAATAAACATATTGAGGAAAGCCGGATACATCTGGCCATTTCCCAAACCTATTAGCAGTGCAGAGAGATAAAAACTCCACGGTGTAACTACAAAAGCAAACATTCCATATCCAACTAAAGAAATAAGAACACCAATTAGTGCATTGTGGGTTAGGAGTCCCTTTCGCAGACTCTTCGCGCCAAACAGTCGAGAGACGAATAAGCCGGCCGACAGAATCATGAAGAAAATTCCTGTGCCATCAGTAATGCCCAATTCTTTCTTTCCATATAGGGCTACAAAATTGCTCATTACTCCCCAGCAAATTCCAAAAAACAGAATATTTACAGCAAGGAGCCAAGCCCGACTCAAGAAGAAATGATCAAGACTAAATTTTGGTTTGTCAGCAACCTTCTCTCTTTTAGGCAACTTTACAGAGGTGCTGCAAAGAAAACCCAGGAAAGCAAGTCCTAAAGATATCCAAAAGAGAAGTTTGAAATTGTCGGTGAGCTGGTAAATATAGATTCCGATGCTGGGAGCAATGGCCATTGCAAGATTGTTGCTAAGCCCATAATATCCAATACCTTCATTTCTTCTGCTTGATGGAAGAACATCTATGGCAGCAGTGCTATTGGCAACTGTGGTGGCACCGAACGGAATTCCATGCATCGTTCGGACTATAAAAAACATCAGAAGGGTGCTTGCACCCAAATAACCGCTGAAACAAAGGAAAAAGAAAAAGAAACAGAGCATCAGCACTGTCTTACGGTCGAAAGTATCGACTATAAATCCGCTGAAAGGACGTATCAACAGTGTTGCAACGACATATCCCGATAGGATAATACCTATAAGGTCCTTATCTGCCTGAAATTCACTGTCAAGATAGATTGGGAGTAGAGGAGTAAGAAGATAGAATGCAAAGAATAGAAGGAAATTGCATGTCATCACTTTTATATACTCCTTATTCCATAGTATTTCTTTTATCTCTGCCATTATGTTATTCGCTTCTCATTGTAGAGGATGGGGATATATTTGATATGATGCGGCTTGGAAGTATCAATGTCAGATAGACTATGACAATGACTCCAATATTCAACGCTCCAAAGGCCATCCAATTCATCTCAACCGGTACAAAATCAATATAGTAGTTTGACGCATCCAATTTAAAGATATGTAAGTGGTCTTGAATCAGAAGAAGAGCAATTATCAAGGCATTCCCAATAATAATTCCGGTTAAAGCGACACGCATTGCCAAGTAGACAAATATCTCACGAACCTTAGCATTTGAAGCTCCCAATGCTTTGATAAGCCCGATAAAACGTTTTTTATCAAGTATAAGGGTCAGCATACCACTGATTAGAGTCACACAACCCACTATCATCATAAGAGTAAGGACCACTACCACATTTGTGTCAAGCATTGAAAGCCATTGGAAATAGTTAGCACCCTGCACATGAGCATTTTCAAGACGATAACTTTTATATATTAATCCATCAGCAAGTGCCTTATCAAGAGCCGACTGAAGTGCCACGGTTTCTTCATCAAGTCGGTTGAAGTCTTTTGTTGTGACAATAATACTTGAACCTTGATTAGACTTAAGTCCGCTGAATGTTTCCGACAGAGATTTGCTGCCATAGACCATAAGGTCATCATAAGCATCAAAATGAGAGTCATAAATTCCGGCAATTTTGAGTCGGCGCACCATAATATCGTCGTTGATAAAGAAGCAATCCACTTTGTCGTCTTGCTTAAGACCTAATTGATTGGCAGCCATCCTCGACATTACCACCTCCAATTTTGTGCTGTCTTGAGAATAGTCTGGAATCCTTCCGGAAATAAGGTTTGACTTAAGGAAGTCTATTGTATGATTGTCTGTCAAAGTTTTGAGATATACTCCCTTGAAATCTTCCGGTGTTTTTAGTATAGTAGGAAGTGAAACCTGAAGAGAATAATCTTTTATGCAAACTTGGGTATCAAGAATTTGTTTAAGGGAAGGAGTCATGGTGATAATATTGTCATCTCCTGTCTCTGTATTAGCGGTAATCACAATATGAGAGGTAAAACCAAGCACCTTATCAGTGATTTCTCGTTTGAAACCGAGCACAATCGCTATCGAAGCGACCATAACGGCAACGGAGAGTGCAATAGCAGCTGTCGCCACTTTCACGCCTGGACTTGCTTTTCTACCACTACTGCCCAGAGCCACCCTTCGTCCAAGAAACAATGCATAGTTCATATCATCCAATATCAATTAATCTGCAAAATTTCTATTTCATCAATGTTTCGTGTCTTTGATGAGAAATTGATTCCAACCTTTATGATTTTTCTTCCATCGAATTTGAACGGATCAACATAATTGTTAGAGTCTATTTGTTCTAATGCTTCTTTTGCAGAATGGTCGAGTTTTAGTTCTATTACATAAATATAGTTGGGGAATTTCAGCACCATATCAATTCTTCCTTCTGAAGTATGATACTCTGCCGTAGTATCAATACCAATGAGGCTTAAAATCAAGAAAAGATTATTCTCATAGAAGATTTCAGGTTTATTTTGAGACAAAAGATATGAAATACTTCCAAGAAAAGACTTCAACCTATCAAACGCTTCTTTGGGCTGACCTTTCATCAATAAACTTTTCACTTCCCACACGCTTGTGTTTAGTACTGCAGGAGCAACTCCGAGACCGGCTACTGCCAAGTCGGCATATAATCCCTCTTTGATTTCTTGATTAGGAATTCCCAGGGTATACATTCTTGTTGAGGGATTCCAATCTTTAATTGTAAGATATCCTGCCTGAAACATGAGTGCGGTTGGGGAAGTTGTAGTAATATCTATCTCAGCAAGGAGATTTTCATCTACACTTCGATTTAATTCCTTCGAGAGTAACTGAGGCGTATCCTTTATCAGATTGACAATCAGAGTAGCCTTACCTGACTGATACCAGTAAAGGCCAATTTTATTTTTCTTAAAGGATTGAAGAATACTGAAGGGATTATATATGTCTATGCATTCTTCGGTAAAATGATAGCCATCGTAGTTGTATTTCAGGATGCTCAACATATCTTCATATGATAAAGACATTTTAGCAGCCATTGTTTCTACACTTTGATTAAAGAATACTTTTATCTCTTCTTCAGTTACCCCACAAATTGTACTATATCCATCATCAAGAGATATGTCTTCGAGATTATTTAGTCCACTGAAGACAGAAGTCTTTGAATAACGAGTGATACCAGTAAGCATTACGAATTTAAGGAATTCGTCCATACTTTTAAGGTTAGAGTATACCGATTTGAGAATATTTCTTCGATCTTCAAACAATCCAGGCTCAGAAATGTGTGCAGTAAGTGGAGCATCGTATTCGTCTATAAGCACTATTACTCCTTTACCGGTTTTTTTATAGATTGAATATATGAGTCGGTTAAGCCTTTGGTCATAAGATACATTAGGGCTGGGTATTCCATACTGTTCTTCATATCTTGACAGTTGAGTGTCAAGAATCATTTCAATATGATTATCTTGGTGTGGATTGTAGGCAGACAAATCTAATCGGATAACAGGATATTTTTCCCAAGTTTCTTCCATATCATATATAGCAAGTCCTTCAAACAATTCCTTTTTACCTTCAAAATATGCCTGGATTGTAGACAGAAGCAAACTTTTGCCAAACCTTCTTGGTCTGGCAAGAAAATAGTATTGACCAGTGGAGACGAGTTTATAAATAAGTTCAGTCTTATCTACATACGCATAACCCTCTTTTCTGATTTTCTCAAAAGTCTGGATTCCAATCGGGTATTTTATACTTTTTGCCATAAAGTGCTTCTTTTGTGCAAAGTTAATTAAAAAAAATAACATAAATGTAATTTGAAGTATAAAAAAAGACCTATACGCAAGAAATGATGTTCTCGCCTATGGGGATTGGATATCCTGAATGAGATTTGACACAGAAGAGAAGATTATTTCAACTTAAGAGGAAAAGAACACTTTAGTTGGAAATTAGGGTTAGGGATGTTTGAAAATCATCCATATCTCCTTTATAGAGATGTGTTAAATTTTTTGCAAAGATACGCAACTTTCAA
>CAZCZX010000018.1:1452-22889 GCA_964503095.1 uncultured Sangeribacter sp. | reverse complement strand
CTCCCCAACAGCCAGCAAGAAACCTCAATCCCCAGCCTCCATAACGTAAGCAAGCATGCTCCGCATGCGCCCCACCGAGTCAAGAAAAGTAGCAAGCGCACTCCGTGCGCGTCCCCAGCGTCTTTAGGTCGTAAGCATGCTCCGCATGCGTCCCCGCGCGTCTTTAAGTAAATAATCTTTAAGCAAATAAACAGAGGCGATCGCCAAAAGCGACCGCCTCTCCCTATCTTAAAATATACTATCACTCATACACCAACTCAAAATCATCAAGATACATCAACAATCCGTGACCAAAAATCCACCATACGCAGCCAGATGAAAAATATCGCCATAACAGCCGCCCACAGCGTCAAATAAAGTAGCAAGCGCACTCCGTGCGCGTCCCCGCGCGTCAATTGGTCTAAAACACGCTTCGCATCCAAACCTAACCGACAATCAAAACTTTTTTTGGCGAAGACTGTGCTAATTTTGGTCATATTGGAACAAAAAACCAAGAAATCCCTCAAAAACCCTCAAAATATTGGAATAATTTATTAACTTTGCACAGGATTGGAGATTTTATGCAATTTCGCATACTGTCTTCGATTCTACAAAATTAAAAGCAATTTGACAAAGAAATAACTACACCTTAATATATAGAGGAAAATCCACTATATATTTAATAGTAAAAATAACCCGCAAAATAATCAAACAAAATACACAACATGAGACACTTAAAAATCGGAATCCCCATCTCCGGAGCTCTCGCAGTCCTATTAGGATTAGGACTTAATAGCTGCGTCGATGAGAACCCATGGGGCAATTCGTCCAATGAAAAAGGCAGTATCAGCCTATCGCTCACCACCAATAGCGATATTACAACTGCCAAACCAGTTTTCAGAAGTGGAGAAGATGAGTCTGCCAATGACCCAAACAATCTCAGTTCTTACATTACAGTTCCGACTGCAGACCAATTTTCTATTTCATTAGAAAAAACCGATGGTTCTTATAAAAAGACATGGTCTACACTCTCCGACTTCAAAAATGAAGCCGCCAACTCCAAATTCAATACCGGTTCATATACCCTGACTGCTTTCTACGGCGAAAAAGGTAAACAAGATTTCGAAGCACCCTATTTCGAGGCTTCCTCTTCTTTCACCGTTTTTTCTGACCAAACGCATGAGGTGAATCTTGAAGCTGAACTCTTAAACTCTATGGTAAAAATCAATTATACCGAAGATTTTAAGAATTATATGAGCAGCTATTACACTACCATCCATACGGAAGGTCGTTCAGAGGATATCATTTTCAATATGGTGGAATCAAGACCAGCTTTTATTGAACCTAATAAAGCTAATATCACGGTTCATTTCACTCCTAAAGGCGCAGTAGAAGAGACTGCTTTGGCCATGGGAGAATTCCCACCAGAAGCAAAGACTTTACATAATGTTACTTTCGATATCAAAGAAAGTCAAAATGGAACTGCCACTCTTGACATTACATTTGATGACACTTTAGAAGGTACAGTAAATGTATCCATCGACCTTACTGAAGCCTTGAAAACTACACCTGCTCCAGTTATTACCTGTCAGGGATTTACTAACGGAGAAACTCTCGACATGCTTGAAGGCACCGCAAGTGACGTCACTCTGAAAATGAATGTAAATGCCTCTGCCCAAATCAAATCCGCTAAACTGACTGTCGAATCACCAACATTCAAACCGAGCTGGGGAAGCGAAATTGATTTATGCGAGGCTACTCCCGACCAAATTCAACAAATTCAGTCTGCCGGTATTGAAGCTTATGGTTTCGGATTCACAGGTCAGCCCACAGACCTCTCCGCTTTCCTTACCCTAACTGACTTCGGAAAAAGCCTCCCTAAAGGAGTACATACAATTTCTTTCGTGGTCACAGACATCAATAACAAAGTCAGCGAGACAGCAAGTGTTATCTTAAATAGCGAGGAAATTACTATTTCAATGGTTGGAGAACCAACTATTGTCTATGGATCTGGACAAGCCACCCTTACCCTTGACTATAACGGCATTAATCCTGACTCAGATATCTCATTTACAGCCATTGGTGCCGACGGCTACCCTGCTTCTGCACGAATAAAAAGTTGTGAAGAAATAACAGCCACTCGTGCGTTTGAAAACAAACGCTATGTCTACACTATTGATTTACCCATGACTACAAAATCTAAGATTGAAATAATGGTATTCCATAAGGGTAGGAATATCGCCACTTTTGAAGTTCCTGTCTCCGTTCCTGCATATAACTTTGCAGCTTACGATGCCTTCAGTAAATATGCCTACATTCAGGTGACTACTCCGGATTCTTCCGATCCATCAGTACTCGCTGCTGTCATCAATAATCTTTCGATCAAAGCCAACAATCAAGATGTCACAATCGCAGCGCACGACGCTTCGACAGGTATCATCACTCTGTCTGGTCTGACTCCCGCTACCTCCTATGAGATTACCTCCACAATTACTGGCGAGTCTTGGAACAACAATGGCTCGTTCACAACTGAGACTGAACTTGAAATACCAAATGGAGATTTCTCACAAATTAATGACGAAAAACTTGAAAGTGGAGAAATTCAAACCGGTGGAAACTTTAAGGCAGTAGTAACATATAAGCAATATTCATCTTACTCCTTATCTCTACCTTTCGGCTGGTCAACTATAAACGAAAAGACCGCCTGGAAAGACAGTAAGAATAAAAATACTTGGTATATGGTTCCATCATCATGGCTTGACAATGGAATGGGAGTGATGAGAAATGTCGGATACAACCATGATGGACCTAATATTCCAGAAAGTTCGTGGGCTGCAGCAACCTACAGCAAAAATGCGCCAAGCGGAGACCAATTGGTTAAGGCTGCTGGAGAATTATTCTTAGGAACATATTCTTTCAACGGAGTAGAACAAAGAACCGATGGCATTGCCTTTTCAAGTAGACCTCAAGGAATTTCTTTCCATTACAATTATTCTCCTATAGATGGAGATGAAGGTTATGTTGTAATTAACGTTTTAGATGCAATGGGCAATTCTATAGGAGCAAATTCTTTTGAGATTCCTCAAGGAGAAGGTGATAAGATATTATATCTCAATTATGATAAATTTGGGAATAAAGCATCAAAAATAATAGTTAGTTTTAAAAGTTCTAAAAGTGATGTTCCTCCTATCAGAATTCCAAGTGGAGATGATTTAAAGAACAAAGGGTATAATGGCGCAACCAATAAGGTTCCCGCAAATACTTATAAGGCACTCGCAACAGGATCTATATTAATGATTGATAATGTAAAGACAATTTACGGCACAGCAGAAAATCCTGTCAATGCACCCAAAAGAAAATCTATCAAAAGAAAATAAGTCATGAGAAATAAAATATATTCCATTCTTCTTGCAGCTTCGGCAATCTGCGCATTGCCAAGCTGTGACAAGGAAGCCTCCTTCTACATGAAGCCGGGCGAAGGTCAGCTCAACTGCCGTTACCTTAGCGTTGACTATATCAGCAGCAGAAAGAATGTGCGGTCTGAATCAGTCGAGTTAGGCGATTTCAAAATCGACTTTATCAACACTGCTACCAACGACACTGCAAGATCTTTCAAATATTCCGAAATGCCGGAAATTGTATCGCTTCCCGCCGGAAATTACCGCGCTGAAGCTGAATACGGTGAAAACCCTGTCTCCGATTGGGAAAACCCTTACTATCTGGGCAATACAGAATTTAGTATCACTGCAGGTGAAATCACCGACGATGTTGACCCGGTGGAATGCATTCTGAGCAATATCCGTGTTACGGTCAGCATAAACGACCTTAACCAAGGCCTTCTCGGCAATGATGCTCAAGTTGTTGTCTCCGCCGGCAAAGAAGGTGAGTTGACTTATAACCAAAATACAACAGGAAAAGCTGGATACTTCCGATATGTAGAAAACAGCCATACCCTCGTCGCTTCTTTCTCCGGCACTGTGGATGGGGAAAAAGTAGACCCTATTCCTCTCGTATATGACAATGTGGAAGCTGGCAATTCTTACGAAATCAACTTTACTGTCAATCGTCCAGATAACATGGAGCCCGGTTACATCGTAATTGGAGGTGAAGAAGGAAATGAAATTACGATTCACGCTACCATTACAATCAAAGACGAAACGTACGAAATCGATCCAGGAGATGACAAAGATCCTACCTTCACAGATAATTTGCGTCCACAAGAAGGCGGAAAGGATCCTGTTGATGATCCTAAAGATGAAACCAACGGTCCAAAAATCACATCGACAGCCGAGGGTATGACCTTAGGGAAGCCCTATGAAGTGGTTGATGGCAGTCCCGTGAAATTCAATGTTTCAAGCGAAACTGGTATAACAGGATTCAATATTATCATCGAATCTGAAACTTTAACACAAGATGTGTTGGAGAGTGTTGAACTTACTAATGAGCTGGATCTCGTCAACCCTGGTGAATTTGAAGAAAAACTTAACGGTCTTGGTTTCCCAACAGGCGATGATGTAAAAGGACAGACATCTATCGATTTTGACATTTCTCAATTCGTTCCTCTGCTTGGCATGCTCGGATCTGGAGACCATAAATTCCATCTTACAGTAACTGACAATAATGGCACAACAAAGGCAATTGTTTGGCTTAAAAATTAAATTAACAACTCTATAACAGCATATAACAATGAATAAACATTTTTCAAATATCCTGAATGGAGTTGTAGGATTGACAGCAGCAACCTTACTCTTGGGCTGTGCTGCAGAAACTCCATTTGACACTGAAGGGGAGGGAATAATCCAACTTCATACTGTAGTGAATGCTATCACTACTCGTTCCGATGATAACTTAATAGAAAGTGATTATACTAAATATCTTAATGAAAAATGCGTCGTATACATCACCAGACGATCTGAAGATGAATGGAAACTTATCTATCAAAAGATAGGTCTCCAGAATGTTGAATCTCAAATCAAATTGAAATCTGGCAGTTATGTTGCCGAAGCATGGACGGGTGACTCTGTTTCAGCATCTTATGATAAAAAATTCTTTCGAGGGTATGAAACTTTCGATGTGACTAAAGGATGTACTTCAAATGTAGTGCTCAACTGCAAGATTCAGAATGTTGTGGCATCCATTAATACCACCACTATCGATCCCAATCTAATGCAGGATGACTATACTATCATCATCAAAAACTCACGTGGAGAGCTAATCTTTGATAAGAATAATGCTGCTTCTGAAAAAGCTTATTTCATGATGCCTAATGACGACACCTCTCTTGAATATACCATTTCAGGTACTCGTCAAGATGGGGAGCCTTTTTCTAAGTCTGGAACTATTGAGGATGTAAAAAGAACCCATGAATATATTCTTAATTTCGAATATAATCCCGATGGCCCTATTGATACTGACAGAGGAGCTGCATTTATTAAAATTCATATAAAGGATGAGGAAATTACGGATTCACCAATCGTGACAGTACACTCTCGTCCTACTATATCCGGTGTTGAATGTAATATCGAAAAGCAGTTGGTCTATACTTCCGATGATGACATTCCGGAATCTTTGTCTCTGCAGTTGTGTGGTTTCAGTGGTCTTTCTGAACTCGCTGTCACCAGTGAGTCTGCTGCCGAACTTGGTTTGCCGTCCGAAACAATTAACCTATTAAAAGCAGACGAACATCTTCTTCAACCTTATAAAAATGCTGGCTTGCAATGGACAGCTCCGGATTATAAGGAATCTACTAAGGTAGCAACCGCTTTCCTCACATTTCCCAAAAGTATGCTCATGAAGCTTTCTAAGGACAAGGAAACAGAACATGTGATTAATATCAAAATTACAGATAAGGATAATCCATCCAAATCTACTGAAGCTGCTATTAGAATTGCGCGTAATGCAGAAGCAATCGTTATCGAAGATCCTATTGTCTTAGATAAGGTTGACCAAAATGATCCATTCTCAATCTCTTCTAATAGTGCAATTTTGGCGTTCTCACTTGCTGATGATCTTGAAGGAACTCCTGGCGTGGAATACAGTAAAGAGAATGAGGATAATTGGATATTTGTTCCCGCTCTTACTTCTGCAAATGCTCCTAAACATGCTCCAAGTAAAGCTGCCCAGAAGAAATACAACGTCACACTCTCGGGACTTGAAGCAGGAACAGCCTACAAGTATCGCGCTGCATGTGGTGATTTCCATAGCGACAACGTGATGAACTTCACTACATACTCTAAATTTATTATTCCTAATGGAGATATGGAAAAGTGGGCGGCTATCAAGACTGGTGGACAAGATGGAGTAAAGGTGCCATCTCGCACTGGATCTCACGATTTCTGGGGCAATGGTAATCCAGGTGCAAAAGTGGCTGGTGAAATCCTTACCGACGAAAGTACAGACATGTTCCATAGCGCATCCAAATCCGCAAAACTTGAATCTAAGTTTGCAAGCGTTATGGGTATTGGAAAGTTTGCTGCTGGAAACTTGTTCGCTGGTGAATATGTCAAGACTGATGGTACTGACGGTGTACTTTCATTCGGAAAACCGTTCGCTGATTTCGCTGATGGCAAACAAGTTGACGTCCGCCCGACTGCTATGCGTGTTTACGTCAACTATCGTCCAAAGCCTGGCGTGAATAAGAAAGGAGCAAATAGTTCTTATATTGCTGAAGGTCAGTTGGATAAGGCTCAAATATATGTTGCCTTGACCACTGCTGCCATTGAGATTCAAACAAAGAAAGCAGCCAAACTCTTCAATCCAGAGGATAAAGAGGTTCTTGCATATGGTCAAGCTACTTTGGAAGAAAACTACGGTGCAGACGGACAACTCAAAGAACTAATCATTCCAATAGAATACTTCGAACGTTCTAATGGAGTTCTTCCAACTCACCTTGTCATTGTTTGCTCTGCGTCTATATATGGAGATTACTTCAGCGGAGGAGAAGGCTCGACAATGTATCTCGATGACTTCGAACTCATCTACGAATAATCCACTCCCCTACTTATTACATAAAAACGGCATCGGACGCACAATCCGATGCCGTTTCCTATGCATAAGCATTTATATTCCTTTCATTTTTCATTGGAAGAGATCATGTCCAAACATTATTGATCGGGATGCGTTCTGTCGATTATGTCTTGAGGGTAGAGGATGGTGATCTCAGAGGCTTCATCTTTAGGTCTGTGTTTTAAGAAGAGTACTGGAATGATTTCCTTATCTTTGGCAAAGGGAAGTTTTGATATCTTATCCTGCATTTTGCGGTGCAATTCAGATGCAATTTCAGGATTGGTCCATTTGCATTCACCCACAAGTAAAGCTCTCCCATCGGTAGATTCTGCCATCACATCAAATTCCATTTCGTAAAACTTACCCTTCTCGTTTCCAGGTACACTGCCCCACCAGCGTGATGCCTCTTTCCAACGGAATCCAAACATTTTATTGCCACTTACGGCCTCACGACATAGATTTTCCCAATGCTGCGCAACATATTCGGTGAAGGCGACCTCAATTTCTTCCATTACTAAATTTTTTCTTCCCCGAGCGAGAGAAGACATATTGGGCATTATAAAGGTGTAGTAAAAATCCATCATTGGATCGTTGATACGGTATATCCCACGTTTCGATTTCTTAGGACTTTCTCCAAAAGGAATCTCCCGTCTGATATACGACATTTGGATAAGTTTGTCGAGAGGGGCTGAAAGTGAAGTGGCTTCGCGTCGCATTCTTGCAGCTATCTCCGACAGCCGATTTGCCCCTCCTGCAATTACAGCCATCAAGGATTCTGATTGCACTGACACTTTCATATCATCGAGAAATAATTTCTTTGGTTCATCATACAATACTGTTGTAGGTCCAAGCAGCATTCCTTTAATAGCTTCCCGTAGTGAATCATAATCCTCTCTTAATTCCCAATATCTTGGCACTCCTCCCCATACACTGAATTCCTCAATAGTTGCTATCGGAGATAGATGAAGTGCCTCCTGTAAATATGGTAATGGAATCGGACGAATATCAAGTATTCCATCAGCACGTCCATAGAGTGGTTCGCTCGGGCTGAGGATCATTTCTTGCATCATTCGTTGTGAGCTTCCACAGATTACAATATTATATTTCAAGTCTTTATTATCTAAAACTCTTTGTAAGATTGATGGCAACTCTGGTGAGTGTTTCACCATATAAGGAAATTCGTCTAAGCACAAGGTAAACTGTTCTGTAGTCAATCTATTGACCATAAGAAACAGTTCTTCCCATCCAGAAAAACTTGCCATTCCTAACTCCGGAAACTTTAGAGAAAGAATATCTACAAGCATCTCCATTTGCACTGCATCTACTAAGTCTCCTGCCATGTAATACACATCTTCAGGATTCAGTACTCTTTTTATCAACGTGGATTTACCGAGACGGCGACGTCCGAAGACAACGACAAATTTTGCCGGTTTTTTGGGGTCAAGCACACGTCTGAGTTCCGCTATCTCCTCAATACGATCAAGAAATTCCATAATTATTTTTCACAAAAATTATTTTTCACAAAAATAATATTATTTCAAATAATAACCAAATTTTTTCGGATCTTATTTAATTAAGTTCAAGCACTGGATATTTTTTGATGGGATTCTTGACGCTATTTAAAATCCACGCTAATCCGCTGCCATCGGCGACCCCAGGCAAGGCGAAGCCTAAGCCATCCGCGTTGTGGAAAATTCCTTTATATCCAAGAGTAGAAGAACTATATAACTCATACGCCATAACAAAATATTTCAAAAAGATTAGCAAACAATGACAAACAGAATACATTAATTAAATGGCTGTTAAATAGCAATTAAATCGCATGTAACAATTTGTAGGTCAGTTCCAGATAGTTTAATTTTGCGAGTGAAAAATCACACGAACTCCAACTTAAACTTAATTCGGATATGAAAACAAATTCCCTTACATACACAGCCATTGCTATTCTGACTACCTTATTTATATCCTCTTGCTCCGTAGATGAGGACTTCCAAGATCTTGAGTATTCTTCTCAACCTGCTTCAAAAGAAAGGACCGTTAAGGATAACGCAACTGACAGTAGCGAAAAGATTGTTTTCAAAGTAAAATCTTCCAATGAGGTAAGAAGCGGCTATCAGCAAAGCATGATGTCGAAATTCAAGATCACTGCTTACGAAGACGGATTCAACTATTATGATGGAAGAACTGATGAAGTGACTTCTTCCGACAATGGCATTTCCTGGACTTCTGATTGCAACAGATATTGGCCCGGCAACCGTCCTACTAATTGGAAAGGCCTTACATTCTATGCATATACAGAAACAATGCCCAAAAGCATCCCTTCCAGCGACGGCTATCAAATAGGGAATCTCGACTGCTCATATAACATCCCAATTATTAAGAATTTCAGAGTAAATGATGAAGTCAAAGGCCAAAGAAATCTAATGTATGCTTTAGCAAAGGAAGTAAAAAACACAAATCAGAATAGTGAGGTAGACCTAAATTTCAAAAGCGCACTATGCAAGGTGAATTTTACTGCTGAAAATAGCAATCCCAATTTCTCAAACATTGAAATCGTATCAATTGAAATTGGTGGCGTGAAAGGGGAAGGAGACTTTCAGTTTCCAGATTACGCTGCCATTGCCAATAAGTCGATGGTACTTGAATCTGATTGCCAAGGAAAATGGATAATTCCGGCATCCGCACAAGATAAATCTTACAAACTTAACGATATAAATCTGACCATTGGCTCTGCAGCGCAATCCAATAGCGGCGTAGTAGCAGAAGACCTCTATCTTATTCCTCAAAAAGCAGAGGAATTTAATGAATCATCCTCCAAAGGTGGATTTATAAAAGTCTCTGTGAAAATTACTTCAAAAGGATCATCTACCACTAACAAAACAAAAGATATCATTTTGCCCACCTCCTTCGACTGGCAAGAAGGAAAAACTTACACCTACAACATTAAATGGACACCCAACTTCATAATCCACAGCTGCCGCGAATCATAAAAAATTGGTCAATTTAGGACAAATTAAGTTTTTTTCATCGAAATATTGCTCATATTTTGGAACATTTTGCTAAATTTGCATCCAAATGTGCCTCCGGCACTCCTCACAAACCCAAAATATGAAGAGATTCCACATTTTATCAATATTGCTGACACTCCTTTTCTCGGCATTTGCTCCTAACGCAAACGCCAAAGACGGAGAATTCTCACCCGACTTCGAGTCGGTGACCTTTGTCCCTAAAGGACAATGGATCACAGGCGTCAGTGTGTCTTACAGCCAATCTACTCAAAAGAATTATCAATTCTTGGTGCTTCAAGGAGTCACCGGCGACACTTATTCATTCAAAGTCTCACCGATGCTAATGTATTCTTTTAAGAATGATGTGGCTGCAGGTGGCAAGTTCGGCTACAACCGTAACCTCACAAAACTCGAAAGCGCAGAAATAGTCCTCGACCCTGAAATGGGTTTTGATGTGGACCATCTATACCGTCTCGCCCACAACTATTACGGGATGGCTGTGCTCAGAAACTATTTCTCACTCGGAAAATCAAAACGTTTCGGAATCTTCACAGAAATCCAACTCGAAATGGGGGGCGGACAGGCAAAACTAATGACAGGCCTCGGCGAGGACCTCACCGGAAACTATGAACGGAATTTCAACCTCGGTATAGGCGTCGCTCCGGGCATGGCAATATTCCTTAATAATTTCGCTGCCCTGGAAGTGAACGTCGGGGTGCTGGGTTTTGACTACAACCACACTAAGACCATCACCGACCAAATATACGTTGCCAATAGAAATCTTAAATCTGCTATCTTCAAGGTGAACCTCTTCTCTATCACCTTCGGAGTGACATTCTACCTATAACCATGATGACAAGAGCCAAACATATCCTGACAATGACGGCATCCGCATTGACTCTGCTCGCTTCTCAAAGCGTCTACGCTGCGACTGCGACGGCTCCTGCTCATGCCCCCGAAAGTTCTGAACCGGAAAAAGCAGACACTCTCGTGCATTCCGCCACCAAATCCCTAATCGAATCAGTTGGAGAACTTTCCAGAACTGCAAGCAAACTCTCCGAAACTGCGCTCAAACTCCTTGAGGCTCAAGAAAGCCTTGACGAAAGAAGAGCCGCAACCGGAGTGAAAAAACAATCCTCTTCCAATCTGAATTCCAAGCAGACTTCCAACAACTCCAAAAGTCAAGAACCACTCATAGAGGTTGCAGAAGAAATTATCTCAATCTCCAACTCCATCACGAATCCGACTGAACCAGTTACGGCAGATCCAATTCAGGCAGTACAAAATCAGACCACTACAACTACTATAATAGAGGTAATTCCCGGATCAACCGATGACAATATTTCTGCTGACAACCTCACTTCGGAATCAAAATATGAGGGTTCAAAGGTATACATCAGCGATGAAGTGACCGAAACATCCGTCACCGAAGCATCTATCTGGTATCTTCCGGAAGAAGTGCCGGAGGGTGGAAGATATATGTGGATTCCAGATGCCGACACTGCAAAAGTAGAGGCTGTATTGGCTGGAGAAACTATCTCGGATAAAAAAATAGACCTCAACGAGAAGGTGCTGTGGCATGGTGACTCCATTTTGCTTGCTATCCCTACCAAACGCCTTGGAAGATTCGACCGCAAACTCTACAACTGGCTCATCTATCCTAAGGGACTCTGGCATTTAGGACTCACTGCAAACTATGGTGAACTCTCTACCGATGATTCAGAATTCCTCTCTCTTATCCAGGATGTAGACTTGAAAGGAAAAATCTACAGCATCAAACCTTCAGTAAGTTATTTCATCCGCAACAATGTCTGTGTGGGTATGCGTCTCGCTTTCACGAAAGGGGAAATGGGCATAAATTCATTCAAGGTGGATATAGATGATGACATGAGTTTCGACCTCCATGACATCAAATACACTTCTGACTCTTACTCGGCAGCTGTCTTTATACAGCAATATTTCGGTCTTTCACGACGCGGAAGGTTCGCTGTCTTCAACGAAGCGGAAGTGTCTTATGGCACAGGCAGTTCTCACTTCATCCGTCCTTTCGATGGCCAAATCCGTGATACCCGCACCAGGTCGCAGAGTTTCAACATCAATTATTCTCCGGGTGTGAGCATCATGATGATGAAGAATGCCGCCTTTAATCTCTCTTTCGGCATTTTCGGTTTCCACCTGAAAAACGAGAAGCAATGGGATGACGGAGAGGAAGTTGGAAGCCGCGTCACAAGTGGCATTAATTTCCGTTTTAACCTTTTCAACATCAATTTCGGTGTTGCTATAATAATATGAAAGACACATGAAGAAGAAAATTTATAAGACCCTTGCTCCTGCTTTTGGAGCCGCTGTGATTCTTGGAGGCGGTTGCATCAAAAACGACCTTCCTTATCCCAAGATTCCCCAGAATATACTTTCCATCGAGGCTAAGGGGGAAATATCTCCTGCCAAGATAGACTCCACAGACTATACCGTCAAACTCACCCTTGATGAGGAAGTAGACATACAGGCTGTAGAGTTCACAAAATTCACATACTCTCCCGATGCTAAATGCGATAAAGACCTCCTTGAAGGCACTTGGGATCTTTCTGTGCCTATGACGGTGGAGTTGACTCTATATCAAAGTTACCAATGGCTTATCTCAGCAGAGCAAAATATTGAATATTACTTCACTGTGGCGGGTCAGATAGGCGAGACAGTGGTTGACGCTGTCGGACACAGAATTATTGTGAACGTGCCAGAAAATGTAGACCTCTCAAAATTAGAAATAACCTCTATCAAACTTGGGCCTCGCAACATCACGACCCTTGTTCCCGCTTACACTGTGGGGTCAACTATCAACCTCTCTTCACCTTTGAAAATAGACGCCAACGCATGGGGCAGAACGGAAGACTGGACCATTTATGCCCAAAAGACGGCACAAATAGTATCTACTAATGCTGTAGACGCATGGAGCATGGTAGTCTGGGCTTACGGTGAAGGCCCGGCTGAAGCCTCTAACTATTTCGAATATTGTGAGGACGGAGCTTCAACTTGGATTCGAGTGCCGGATGCCGACACCACTTCCAAGGATGGTGCATTCAGTTGCTGCATCAAGCATCTGAAACCACTCACCCGCTACGTGGTGCGTGCTTGCAGCGATGACAACAAGGGCAATGAAATCACGGTCACCACTCAAGCCACACAGGATCTCCCGAATGCTGACTTCGAGCAATGGTGGCTCAACGGAAAGATATGGTGTCCTTGGGAAGAGGGTGCAGAGCAATGGAACGCAGGAAGCAGATTCTGGGATACAGGCAACACCGGCGCAGCAACCCTTGGCGAAAGCAACGTGCAACCATCTGACTATGTACCAGCCGGTCTTACCGGAAAATCTGCTGAACTTAAGACCGAATTTAAAGGAATGTTCGGAATCGGTAAACTCGCCGCAGGTTCTATATTCACAGGCTCTTTCAAGAAAGTGGATGGCACCAACGGTATACTTGACTTCGGTAGACTCTGGAATCTCCGCCCAACAAAATTGCGCGGATATTATCAATACACCACCGGTGAAATCGATTATGCAAGTACCGATTTGGCTGTATTGAAAGGTAGACCCGACACTTGCTCAATCTACATTGCCATGACCGACTGGACTGCACCTTATGAGATTCGCACCAATCCTAAAAACCGCCAACTCTTCGATAAGAACGCAAGCTATGTGATTGGATATGGACAACTTGAACGAGGCACCTCAATGGATGCGTATGAGGAATTTGAGATAGAACTCGAATACCGGAGCACATCTATCATGCCAAGCTACATCATGATCACATGCGCCTCTTCAAAATACGGCGACTACTTCACCGGCTCCACCTCCTCAGTGCTCTACGTAGACCAGTTATCCCTCGACTACGACTACTAATTTTTTCACTCCCAAAATCAACTTTATCCCGATTATTTGTTTAAACATTATAGACCTTTCCATGTCTAATGAATAAACTACTAATATTAAATATGAAAAAGACAAGCATCTTCAAAATGGCATTCGCTGCCGCTATCCTTTCCTTCTCTTCCTGCACTTCCTTCGCAGGCTCATCCTCAGCCCCAGCATCCTCTCCCGACATCACTGACATCCTCGGAAGCGCAGGAAGCGTACTCGGTGGAGCCGGTGGAGCCTTAGGCAACGTCTTGGAAGGTGTATTCACCAAGACCGACCTAACAGTTGCAGATATCGCAGGCGAATGGACCTCAACCGGCTCCGCAGTCTCTTTCCAAAGCGACAACTTCCTCAAAAAAGCCGGTGGCTCAGCCGCAGCAGGGGCGCTCGAAAGCAAACTTGACGATTACTACAAGAAATTTGGTCTCACAGGTGCAGTCCTCAACATCGACCAAGACGGAAACTTCACCCTCACCATCAAAAAACTTCCTATCCACGGTACGATTGAAGTGAAAAGCAAGGGTATCTTCACTTTCAAATTCAATGCAGGAGGTCTTGTTTCTCTCGGAAGCATGGATGCTTATGTAGAAAAGACTCCTACAGGACTCAACGTGATGTTTGACGCTGACAAGATCAAGAAAATCATGACACTCGCTGCAACCGTGAGCGGAAACAAGATGGTATCTACAGCCGACCAACTCCTCAAGCAATACGATGGTATATGCATCGGTTTCAAGATGACAGGCAAAAGCGCCAACTCCACAACCGGCAGCTCCGCCGCCGACGCAGCAGTTGACGCCCTTAAAGGCATCTTCGGCAAATAAAATTAGTATGCGCAGCCCATGGCACTTGCTTTAGCTTGGGCGTAGCCAAAGCAGGCATTCCTGCCTGCGCCCTACAGCGTCAAATAATTCTCAATTCTCAATTAAGAAAGAATGTTCTCCGGAATAGTAGAAACCACTGCCGAAGTGGTCCGCATAGAAAAAGACGGCACAAACGTCAACATAACCATGAAATGCCCTTTCGTGGACCAGTTAAAAATTGACCAATCTGTAGCCCACAACGGTGTATGCCTCACAGTCGTCAGCCTAAACGATGATGACACCTACACCGTGACTGCCGTACAGGAAACCCTCGACCGCAGCAATCTCGGCGACCTAAAACCAGGCTCCCTCGTCAACCTGGAACGCTCCATGAAAATGGATGGTCGTCTTGACGGCCACATCGTGCAAGGCCATGTAGACACCACTGCTATTTGCACAGGCGTAGAACCCGTTGACGGCAGTTGGTATTACTCCTTCAAATACGACTTCAAGCCAGAACTCGCAGCCAAGGGCTATGTCACAGTCGAAAAGGGCTCCATAACCGTTAATGGCGTCTCCTTAACTGTTTGCGACTCAGAAGCCGACAACTTCCGCGTGGCAATCATCCCATACACCCACGACCACACAAACTTCAAGGAAATAGAGGTCGGCACAAAGGTCAATCTGGAATTCGACATCATCGGCAAATACATAGCCCGAATCTCCGCCCTCTCCTAAAATTCCCCATAAGGCTAATTAGCCTAATTTGACCAATTAGCCCAATAAGACTAATTAGCCCAATCCAAAATCCTCCCACTCACCATGAAACCGATAACTCTACCACAAGACTCATCAGGCAGCCAAAGCCTGTGTCGCCCCCGTCGCCCGGCAAGAATTTATACCCTGCTCGGAGGCAACGGTAGTGGAAAATCGCTATTCATGCATGAGATTGCTCAGCTCAACAACGAGGATTCTTACCTCGTCTCTGCTGTAACAGGAGGCATGCCGGCTACTGTCACCGGATCGCTCTCTCATCTTATGTCCGTGCTTGCTCTCAATGATGAGCAGGCACGGTTTAATGCTCTTAAAACAATATGGGAAGAGACATTTCCGGGAAACAAAATCGACATAGTAAAAGGAAAAGCCAGAATAAAAAACAGGTCAGGAAAAGACTCCATCGGAATCCGACACCTCAGCCGTGGTGAGAAAGCAGCCTTGTACTATATTGCAGCTACGCTTCTTGCCCCGGAACAGGCCCTCATTCTTGTGGACTCACCCACTCTCTTCCTTCACCCTACTGCCGTCGGAATTCTCTGGGACAGAATCGAGAGAACCCGTCCGGATTGCAGGTTTGTCTACGACACCTACGATGCAAACTTCGCTTCAGGACAGTCGCGAAGAACCCCCATCTGGATCAAGGACTACAACGCAGCCGACAATTCATGGAACTATCAGATAATCTCTGATGGAGAATTGCCCGACGATCTATTCTTGCAAATGATGGGAAGCCGCCGACCTATTCTCTTTACGGAAGGCGACGTGTCTCACAGCATCGACATGCGACTTTACAGCGTGGTATTTCCCGAATTTACAGTAAAACCACTCGGCAGCTGCGACAAGGTGATCGAATCCACACGAACAATGCAGTCGCTAAGAAGCATGCACCGCATCGAAAGTTTTGGTCTTGTAGACAGAGATCGACGAAGCGAACAGGAAGTGGATTATCTCAGAGCGAAAAATATCCTCGTGCCTGAAGTGGCTGAAATTGAAAATATTTTCCTTTCTCCGGGTGTGATCCAAACAATGGCTGAAATACGTGGACGAAATCCTAAAAAAGTGCTGAAAAGCGTACGGCAAGAGGTGATGCATAAATTTGAAGATATGCTCGAAAACCAAGCACTCCAGCATACCCGCCACAGAATGAAAAGAGACGTGGAGCGCAAAATCGACGCCCGCTTCACTTGCATCACAGCTCTCGAACTCCACATCAAAAGCCTGATAAAAAAATTGAAGCCTCGCGAAACCTACGACCAAATTCTTGCCGAATTCAAAAGAATGGCGCGCGGAGGAGACTATGAAGGAGTATTGAGGGTATTCAACCATAAACCAATGTTCACAAGCAGTGGAGTAGCAAAATTGCTCGGATACTCTAACATCGACGACTATGTGACAGGAGTGATAGCCACAATGAAACATCCTGACGAAAATGCCCAACGCCTACGCTCCGAAATCCGAAAACTCTTCACCTAAACAAACATTATCATTTCAGTGTTTTATCTATAGGGGATTTTACAAATTAGCCCTATTAGACTAATTAGACCAATTAGCCCAATAAGCCCAAAATAAAAATAAGTAATATATGGCCCGCAAGAAGAAACAATTAGAAATCCTTCGCAATGACCCATGGCTCGAACCTTTTGAAGATGCCATTGTAGGGCGACACGAAGACGTAATCAGAAAACTTAAGGATATCACATCAGGCACCGACGGCTCCCTCTCCGACTTCGCAAATGCCTATAAATATTTTGGCCTACACCAACAAAAAGATGGCAGCTGGATTTTCCGCGAATTCGCTCCCAACGCCACTTCCATACATCTGATCGGCACTTTCGATGATTGGAAACTAAATGATGACTATAAACTCGAGCGTCTTGAAAATGGAACTTGGGAAATACATATTCCTGCCGACAAACTTCATGACGGCGACCTATATAAGATGTTCGTGACTTGGGACGGGGGTCAAGGTGAACGCATTCCGGCATATGCCACACGCGTGGTGCAGGATGAACAGACCAAGATCTTCAGCGCTCAAGTATATGCACCGAAAAAGCCCTACAAATTCAAAATCGACGATTTCACTCCCGATACAAAACCTCTTCTTATCTACGAATGCCACATCGGCATGGCTCAACAGGAAGAGAAAGTGGGCACTTACGAGGAATTCCGCACTAAGATTCTTCCTCGAATCGCCGCCGACGGATATAATGCAATCCAGATAATGGCGATCCAAGAACATCCATATTATGGATCTTTCGGCTATCATGTGAGCAGTTTCTACGCTGCTTCAAGCCGTTTTGGAACTCCCGACGAACTTAAGCACCTTATTGACGATGCTCATGAACTCGGAATCGCCGTGATCATGGACATTGTCCACAGTCATGCTGTGAAAAACGAAGTGGAAGGACTCGGAAGGCTCGACGGCAGCTACGACCTCTACTTCAACCAAGGTGACCGCCGCGAACATCCGGCTTGGGACTCCCTTCTTTTCGACTATGGCAAGAATGAGGTGCTGCATTTCCTTCTCAGCAACTGCAAATTCTGGCAAGAAGAATACCGTTTTGATGGCTTCCGCTTCGATGGCGTCACATCCATGCTTTACTACGACCATGGTCTCGGCAAGGCATTCGGTGGATACCCGGACTATTATGACGGTAATCAAGACACAAATGCAATCGTATATCTGACTCTCGCCAACCTCCTAATCCACGAAGTGAACCCCAATGCAATCACAATCGCAGAGGAAATGAGCGGCATGCCGGGCCTCGCTGTAAAGTTCAAAGACGGCGGCATAGGTTTCGACTATCGTATGGCAATGGGCATACCCGACTACTGGATCAAGATGATCAAGGAAAAGAAAGACGAAGACTGGCATCCAACTTCAATATATTGGGAACTCACCAACCGCCGTGCCGACGAAAAGACCATATCATACTGCGAAAGCCACGATCAGGCTCTCGTAGGCGACAAGACTATCATTTTCCGTCTTATTGATAAGGAAATGTACTGGCATATGATGGATGGTGACAATGATTTCACTGTAGAACGCGGCATGGCGCTCCATAAGATGATTCGTCTCGTCACTCTCGCAAGCATCAACGGTGGCTATCTCAACTTCATGGGCAATGAGTTCGGACATCCGGAATGGATCGACTTCCCACGCGGAGGAAACGGATGGAGCTACAAGTATGCACGCCGCCAGTGGGATCTCGTAGACCGCGAAGACCTGAAATACAAGTATCTAAACCGCTTCGACAACGCTATGGTCGGTATTGTAGAGAAGCAATACAATTTCCAGGCAAAACCCGTTGAGAAACTATGGGAAAAAGACGACGACCAGGTGCTCGCCTTCAAACGCGGCGACCTAATCTTCGTTTTCAACTGGAGCCCAACACAGTCTTTCCCCGACTATGGTTTCCTTGCCCCAGCAGGTGAATACGAAGTCCTCCTCGATTCCGACTCCACTGAATTTGGCGGTCATGGCCTCGTCGACGATTCTGTACATCATTTCACGACACCCGATCCCCTCTACTCTCCTGCCGGAAAGGGTTGGCTAAAAATGTATATCCCTGCTCGCACTGCCCAGATTCTTAGGATGGTCAAACCAAAACCGGGGCGCAAACCCGCAGCAACCAAGACAGATGCAGCCAAAGTTTCTAAAACTTCGGCTAAAAAGACTACTAAAAAGAAATGAAGAAAATCACAATAGCTATCGATGGATTTAGTTCAAGCGGCAAAAGCACTATGGCTAAGCAGCTTGCTAAAAAAATAGGTTATGTATACGTGGATAGTGGCGCGATGTATCGCGCCACTACCCTCTACGCCATCCGAAACGGAATGACCAACAAAGAATCCGGTGTCGATACAAATGCTCTGATAAATGCTCTACCACTCATCAACATTTCCTTCACTATAACTCCCGACGAAACCCAGCATACTCTTCTTAATGGGGAGGACGTGGAAAAGGAAATCCGAGGAATGGAAGTCAGCGGTTGGGTAAGCCCCGTTGCTGTAATCCCCGAGGTGCGCCATTATCTCGTGAAGCTTCAGCAGCAATATGGCAAAGATAAAGGAATCGTGATGGATGGCCGCGACATCGGAACCACCGTATTCCCTGATGCAGAGATGAAAGTCTTTGTCAATGCCAGCCCTGAGGTCAGGGCAAAGCGCCGCTATGATGAACTTATCGAAAAAGGAACACCTTCCGATTTTGAATCAGTACTCGCCAACATAAAGGAACGCGACCATATCGATTCAACTCGCAAGGAATCCCCTCTTCGCAAAGCGGATGATGCTTTTGTCCTTGATAATGACAATCTCACTCGCGAAGAGCAAATGGATGTACTCGTGAAACTTTTCGAGGAGAAAACACGTGGCTAAGATTGAAATTGACAGTGGAAGCGGTTTCTGCTTTGGTGTCACCACCGCTATCCGCAAAGCAGAGGCAGAACTGGAACGCACCGGCGTTCTATACTGCCTCGGTGATATCGTGCACAATGCCGGAGAAGTGGAGCGCCTGCGCAAGAAAGGCCTGATTACGGTTGACCATGAGGAGTTTGCAAAACTTCACAACGTGAAGGTGCTTCTTCGCGCCCATGGTGAACCCCCCTCCACCTATGAGACCGCCCGGCGAAACAATATCGAGATTATCGATGCCACTTGCCCCGTAGTGCTTCAACTTCAGAAGAGAATAAAGGATGCCTACGACAAATCTTCCGCTCCATCCACAGACTCTGACAATGACCCTCTGATTATAATTTACGGAAAACCTGGTCATGCAGAAGTTAATGGTCTTGTCGGCCAGACTGAAGGGCGCGCCGTAGTGATCCAAGACAAAGCAGACCTTGATGATATCGACCTCAACCGTGATATCTGGCTTTACTCTCAGACAACAAAGTCTATTGAAGGATTCCAGGACATAGTGGCTGAAATTCAATCAAGAAAGACCGCCGGAACTTTCCAATGGTTTGACACTATTTGCCGCCAGGTTGCCAATCGTATGCCTCAAATGCGACAATTTGCAGCCAGCCATGATGTGATTCTCTTCGTAAGCGGAGCAAAAAGCAGCAATGGAAAGGTTCTTTACGCCCAATGCAAGGAGGTGAATCCCAAGACCTATCTCATCACTGACGAAACAGAACTCGACCCGACCTGGATAAAAGGAGCTGAGAGTATAGGGATATGCGGAGCCACTTCCACACCCCGGTGGCTGATGCAAAAGGTGGCTGAAGCCTGCGAAAAATCAGAAAACACAGAAATCAAAGAAGATGACCCCAAAAACTGACGAATATTGGATGCTGGAGGCTCTGAAGGAAGCTGAATTGGCTTTCTCTGAAGATGAAGTGCCGGTTGGTGCCGTAGTAGTCTGCAACGACCGCATCATCGGTCGCGGTCACAACCAGACAGAGCGCCTAAACGATGTGACTGCTCATGCCGAAATGATGGCAATCACTGCCGCTCAAGAAAATCTTGGGGGCAAAGTTCTCCCTGAATGCTCTCTTTATGTGACCGTTGAACCCTGCTACATGTGCGCCGGGGCTATCGGTTGGGCAAGATTAGGCAAACTGGTATGGGGTGCCGACGACACTAAACGCGGTTTCCACTCATATTACGCCGGGAAATCTCCACTTCATCCCAAAACTAAGGTCGTCGCCGGAATCTTCGCCGAAGAATCTGCCGAACTAATGAAATCATTCTTTATAAAGAAAAGGGGCTCCTAAGCCCCTTTTTCTTTTTCAACCCATTAGCCCCAATCCCCCGAATGCGCAGCCCATGGAAAGCAGGCATTCCTGCCTGCGCCCCTAATGCCCCTAATGCCCCTAATGCCCCTAATGCCCTTAATGCCCTTAAGGCTCCTAAAGCCCCTATTAGCCCCATTATAATTCATAATATTTCAAAAAAATTAAGCATATTACAAAAATATTTCAAAATTCTTACAAAATAATTTCT
>CAZCZX010000018.1:0-1352 GCA_964503095.1 uncultured Sangeribacter sp. | reverse complement strand
CAAAAAAATTAAGCATATTACAAAAATATTTCAAAATTCTTACAAAATAATTTCTTAAAATCAAATTTTTTAATTAACTTTGCATTAAGAATAAGACGACAAGTATTCAACATTAAGAAAACCTAATCATATGAATACAAAAGCATGGATAGAGGCCATGCGCCTAAGAACATTACCGGTTAGCATCGCAGGAGTGCTCGCCGGCTCTGCTATTGCCATCGCTTATGGTAATTTCAAATGGCTGCCAGCCACAATCTGCCTGATTTTTGCCTTGGCAGCTCAAATTGTCAGCAATTTTGCCAACGAATATTTCGACTATAAGAATCACATTGACCAAAAAGGACGCGAAGGGTTCCGACGTGGTGTGACGGAAGGTGACATCAAGCCGGAACACATGAAATGGGCTATGATTATTCTCATGGCTGCCGACTGTCTTCTTGGCCTTTCCCTTCTTCACTGGGGAGGATTATGGTTGATCGCAATCGGCATTGCAATAGTGGTGGCAGCCTTCGCCTATAGTGCAGGCCCATGGCCACTTTCTCATCACGGACTCGGAGATGAAGCCGTGATCATCTTCTATGGCATTGTGCCGGTCACTCTTACTGCCTACTTGCAGTGTGGCGACTGGCTTGGAGGATCATTGGCAGCCGTATTAGGAGAAATGTGGAAGATGGCCCTGATTGTTTCCGTTGGTGTTGGCCTTTTAGGCGCAAACGTATTAATGGTCAATAATATCAGAGACTATCGCGACGACAAAAAGGTCAACAAACGTACAAAAGCGGTAATTTTCGGCACAAAGTCGATGAAAATCACATATATCGTCTTTGCCTATGTCGGACTCGCCCTCATATGGTTTGGCATGAAAGATGCACTCAACGACTGGGGCTGGGCAGGATATGTAGCTGTTGGAATATGGTTTATGCCCGTAATCGCAGCCCTATTCAAATTCACTGATCATCGCCTCAACAAAGTGCTCCGATACACGGCAATCCTCCTGCTCGCCACAATCATCTGGACTCTGATCGACGTCATAATGAACTTCGATTCCATCCACACAGCCCTTGCGCAAATAGCCTCCCTCCCAATATAATTTCCAAAGTCAAATAAAGCTGCAAGCGCACTCCGTGCGCCTCATACCAGGTCAAACTAAGCCATAATAAGCCATAAAAACAGGACTCACACCTTTGGCATGAGTCCTGTTTTTTATCTCCTATCTCACTTGCTTGCGATGCTGTCGGAAACTGTAAGTGAGTAGCGTCCTTTGGCACGACGACGAGCCAATACTTTGCGGCCATCGGCAGTAGCCATTCTTTCACGGAAGCCGTGCTTGTTGATTCTTCTGCGGTTGGAAG
>CAZCZX010000017.1:0-22993 GCA_964503095.1 uncultured Sangeribacter sp. | reverse complement strand
GGCGAAAAATACCTTATTATGCGTCAAAGCGACGTTCTCGCTGTAATCGCTTAATTTCAAATTTAAAATCCCTTAAAGCCCCTAAGCCCTTTAAGGCCCCTAATACCTATTTAAAAGAAAGACAAAAATGGCAAAAATAATTAAATTCAACATACAGGCTCGCGAAGAGCTTAAAAAAGGTGTCGACGCTCTTGCCGATGCCGTAAAAGTTACACTTGGCCCTAAAGGCCGCAACGTAATCATCGAAAAGAAATTCGGCGCTCCTCACATCACTAAAGATGGCGTTACTGTCGCTAAGGAAATCGAACTCGAAAACGCTTTCGAAAACATGGGCGCTCAACTCGTGAAGGAAGTGGCTTCAAAGACTGGCGATCAGGCTGGTGATGGTACTACTACTGCAACTGTCCTCGCACAGGCTATTGTGACTGAAGGCCTCAAGAACGTCGCAGCCGGTGCCAATCCTATGGATCTTAAGCGTGGTATCGACAAGGCTGTCTCCAAAGTTGTGGAAGGCATCAAAGGCATGAGCCAGGAAGTAGACGACGATATGGCTAAGATTGAGAATGTCGCTCGTATCTCTGCCAACAATGATGAAGAAATCGGTCGTCTCATTGCAGAGGCTATGAAGACTGTTAAGAAAGAAGGTGTTATCACTGTCGAAGAAGCTAAAGGTACCGAAACTACAGTAGAAGTAGTTGAAGGTATGCAGTTCGACCGTGGCTATATCAGCCCTTATTTCGTCACAAATTCTGAGAAGATGGAATGCGAGATGGACTCCCCATTCATCCTTCTCTACGACAAGAAAATTTCTAACCTTCAGGAAATGCTCCCAATCCTCGAAGCCGTTGCTCAGACAGGTCGTCCTCTCCTCATCATTGCAGAGGATGTAGACAATGAGGCACTTGCTACCCTCGTCGTAAACCGTCTCCGTGGCTCTCTTAAGATATGTGCTGTTAAGGCTCCTGGCTTTGGCGACCGCCGCAAGGAAATGCTTGAAGATATCGCTATCCTTACTGGTGGAAACGTGATCAGCGAAGTGAAGGGAATGCAGCTCAAACAGGCTACTGTGAATGACCTCGGCACTGCAGAGAAGGTAACTGTCAACAAGGACAACACTACCATCGTAAATGGTGCTGGTTCTAAGGAGGCAATTGATGCTCGCGTTGCTCAGATTAAGGCTCAGATTGAGACCACTACTTCTGATTATGACAAGGAAAAACTCCACGAGCGTCTCGCCAAACTCGCCGGAGGCGTTGCAGTCCTCTATATTGGTGCTCCTTCAGAAGTGGAAATGAAGGAAAAGAAAGACCGTGTCGATGATGCTCTGAGTGCTACTCGCGCAGCTATCGCTGAAGGTATCGTTCCTGGTGGTGGCGTGGCTTACATCCGTTGCCTCTCTACACTCGACGAACTGAAGGGTGAAAATAATGACGAGACTACTGGTATCGCTATCATACGCCGTGCAATTGAGGAACCTCTCCGTCAAATCGTGGCTAATGCCGGACTTGAAGGTGCGGTGATTGTTCAGAAAGTGAAAGAAGGCACAGGCGATTTCGGCTATAATGCACGCACTGACAGCTATGAGAATTTCTTCGCTACTGGCGTAATCGACCCTGCAAAAGTGACCCGTGTGGCTCTTGAGAATGCTGCAAGCATCGCTGGTATGTTCCTGACCACTGAGTGTGTCATCGCTGACAAGAAGGAAGACAACCCCGTGCCTCCTATGCCGGCAGGCGGCATGCCAGGCATGATGTAATCAATCATTTGACAAGATATTAAGGCGGGGGTAGCAATGGCATTCCCCGCCTTAACCTTTTTTGGCACGCCATTTGTTATATCCTATATAAGATTTCTATTTTTAATATAATAATACAGCATACCTTCATTTTTTCATATGTTAATGAGTTCCGAATACTGATTATGCATTATGAATTATGAATTATGCACTGATTTAAATATAAATGAAGAACGACTATTCAAAGCAATTCAAGCCTATCTTGGAGCATGCCTACAACATCGCAGTGGAATTCAATTCCAAAATGATCGTCAGCGAGCATTTTATCCTTGCTGCCCTCAGAGATGAAAATGGCTACGCTTTCAAGATCTTGAAGCAACTCCGCGTCCCTATCGACAAAATGCGTAAGGAAGTGGAAGAACACATATCCGAACTGGTCAACTCCGGAGAGTCTACTACTCTCTTCGAGCAGCAGTATCGTATCAGCATGCCGGCTTTGCGACATCTGCAACTTGCTACATCTGAAGCCCGTAAGATGCATTCTTCTGTGATTGGTGGTGAGCATATCCTCCTTTCGCTTATTCACGACCCTCGCAACATGGACAGCGAGTTCCTTCGTGAATTTAAGGAAAAATATCTCAATTTCGACATTTCTATCCAATCAATTGGTCCTGGTCAGATTCCCCCCTTCCCATTCGGACAGAAGGATGTGGATGATGAAGTTGACAGTGATGAAGACGACGATGAATTCGAAAGCACCGCTCCTTCCGGAAGCCGCAGTAAAAGCAGTTCAAAAGGTAAAGAGAAATCTGACACTCCTGCACTCGACAAGTTTGGTTATGACATGACTCAAGCCGCAGCTGAAGGGCGACTCGATCCGGTTGTGGGGCGCGAAACTGAAATTGAGCGTCTTGCACAGATACTATCACGTCGTAAAAAGAACAATCCAGTGCTTATTGGCGAGCCGGGTGTGGGTAAGTCTGCTATTGTTGAGGGTCTTGCTCTGCGCATCAACCAGCGAAAAGTGAGCCGTGTGCTTTTCAACAAGCGCGTGATTGGTCTTGATATGGCTGGCATGGTGGCTGGCACTAAATATCGCGGCCAGTTTGAGGAAAGAATCAAGGCTGTCCTCGACGAACTCCAGAAGAATCCGAATATAATTCTTTTTATCGACGAGATTCACACCATTGTAGGTGCCGGGGGCGCTCCAGGCACAATGGATGCTGCAAATATGCTCAAGCCGGCATTGGCCCGTGGAGAAATCCAGTGCATCGGTGCAACCACTCTCGATGAATATCGTAAGAATATTGAGAAGGATGGTGCTCTTGAGCGCCGTTTCCAGAAAGTGATCGTAGAACCAACATCTCCGGAGGAAACTCTTGAAATCCTCAATCAAGTGAAGTCGAAATATGAGGACCATCATAATGTTACCTATACCGATGAGGCTTTGAAGGCTTGTGTGGAATTAACCGAACGCTATGTCAGCGACAGAAATTTCCCTGATAAAGCCCTCGATGCTCTTGATGAGGCTGGCAGCCGCGTGCATATCAGCAACATCACTGTGCCGGAAGAACTTGATGCTCTTGAAAATGAAATAGCGGCTACTACTGAGCAAAAACTTGAGGCTGCAAAGGCTCAGGAATTTGCAAAGGCTGCTGAACTTCGCAATAAGGAGACTTCTCTTAAGGAAGAACTTGAAAAAGTGAAGAGTAAATGGGAGGCTCAACTTGATAAGGATCGGCAGATTGTTGATGATGAAAAAGTGGCTGAAGTTGTCGCCATGATGACTGGTGTGCCAACCCAGCGTATAGCCCAGACTGAGGGTAATCGTCTTCTTGAGATGGGAAATACTCTTCAAGGATCAGTTATCGGTCAAGATGAGGCTATCAAGAAAGTGGTAAAGGCTATTCAGCGCAATCGCATTGGTCTTAAGGATCCAGAAAAACCAATCGGTGTATTCATGTTCCTTGGTCCAACAGGTGTCGGTAAGACTCACCTTGCCAAGAAACTTGCTGAGTATCTCTTCGACAGCGCTGATGCTTTGATTCGTGTTGACATGAGCGAATACATGGAGAAATTCACCGTCAGCCGTCTTGTCGGGGCCCCTCCGGGATACGTCGGATATGAAGAAGGTGGTCAGCTCACTGAAAAGGTTCGTCGTCGTCCATATTCCGTAGTGCTTCTTGATGAAATTGAGAAGGCTCACCCGGATGTTTTCAACCTGTTGCTGCAAGTGATGGATGAAGGACGTCTCACCGATTCTCTTGGACGTCGCATCGACTTCAAGAATACGATCATCATAATGACTTCTAATGTCGGAAGCCGTCAACTGAAAGATTTCGGCACTACGGGTGTCGGTTTCAATACTGCTGCTGATGATAAGAAGCAGGCTCAAGGGGTGATTTCAAAGGCTCTTAACCGTGCTTTCTCTCCGGAATTCCTCAATCGTATTGACGATATTGTGATGTTCGACCAGCTTGATAAGGATGCAATCTTTAAGATCATCGATGTTGAACTTGCTGACTTCTACGGCCGCGTGATGAAACTTGGCTATGAGCTTAAACTCTCAGATGAAGCAAAGGAATTCATTGCTGAAAAAGGTTACGACAAGAATTTTGGTGCCCGTCCATTAAAACGTGCTATCCAGAAGTATCTTGAAGATGATCTTGCCGAACTTCTTCTCAAACTTAACGCAGAGGGTAAACTCGGAGGCGTGATTGAAGTTTCCAAATCAGATCCGGATGCTGAAAAACTAAGTTTCAACTACAATGATCCTTGCGAATAACCATATATGAAGTCTTAAAAAGTGCGTTGCAAATTCCGGCAACGCACTTTTTTTATTCCTACACTCACAATCATCTATACCCAAATACTTAGAAACCTCGAAAGTTAATTAAAAATTTGCACATTCCGATTTTTTTAGTTAATTTTGTAAGTTGAAAAGATTAGGCAAAAATGACTATTGACGAAGATAAGATTATTCCGGTCAATATTGAATCGGAAATGAAAAGTGCCTACATCGACTATTCGATGTCGGTAATTGTTTCGCGTGCTCTCCCGGATGTGCGCGATGGTTTCAAACCCGTCCACCGTCGTGTGCTTTACGGTATGGGCGAAGTTGGCAATTATTTTTCAGGCGACACTAAGAAGTCTGCCCGTATCGTCGGCGACGTCATGGGTCACTATCACCCTCATGGCGACTCCTCAATCTACATGACTATGGTGCGCCTCGCTCAGGAATGGTCGCTCAGATACCCTCTCGTTTTCGGTCAAGGTAACTTCGGTTCTATTGATGGTGACTCCCCTGCCGCTATGCGTTACACTGAGGTGAAACTCTCACGCATGGGTGAGGAAATGCTTCGCGACCTTGATTCTGATACTGTGGACTTTGTTCCTAATTTCGATAATACTACCAAGGAACCAACCGTCCTCCCGACCCGTATACCTAACCTTCTTGTCAATGGAGCAGCAGGTATTGCCGTTGGTATGGCTACCAACATGCCTCCTCACAACCTTACGGAGGCTCTCAATGCTTCACTTGCCCTCATTGATAATCCCGACATCGATATCGACGGACTCATGCAATACGTCACTGCTCCTGACTTCCCCACCGGTGGCGAAATATTTGGATTGCAAGGCGTAAGGGATGCGTATGAGACCGGACGTGGCCGTATCGTGCTCCGTGCTAAAGCAGAAATTGAATCCAACGGCACTCACGATCAGATCATCGTCAGCGAAATCCCTTATGGTGTGCTGAAAAACGATCTTGTGAAGAGCATCGCTGACATGGTGGAGGAAAAGAAAATTGAAGGCATTTCTGACATTACAGATACTTCTGCCCGTGGCAAAATCCACATCGCCATTGATATCAAGCGAGATGCAAATGCCCGAGTGGTGCTCAATAAACTCTATAAATTGACTCAGCTCCAGACAAGTTTCAGTGTCAATAATGTCGCACTTGTCAACGGACGTCCTCGCACTCTCAACCTAAAGGAAATCCTTCAATACTTCGTCGAACACCGACATGAAATCGTAATCCGTCGCACCAAATTCCTCCTCCGTAAGGCAGAAGAACGTGCCCATATCCTGAAAGGATTGATGATTGCTTGCGACAATATCGACGAAGTGATCAAAATTATAAGAAATTCTCGCACTACTGAAGAGGCTCGCGAAAAACTTAGTGAAAATTTCGGCCTTGATGAGATCCAGACTCGTGCTATTGTGGAGATGCGCCTCCGTCAACTCACGGGATTGGAACTCGACAAACTGCATGCTGAATACGATGAGCTTATGAAGCAAATCGAATTCTATAATTCGATTCTTTCTGATGATGCAGTTTGCCGTAACGTAATGAAAGAAGAACTCATCGAAATCCGTGATAAATTCGGTGACGAACGTCGCACAAAGATCAGCAAATTCTCAAGCGACCTTAATGCTGAGGATTTCTATCCGGATGATGAGATGATCATCACAATCTCTCACCTCGGTTATATCAAACGTACTCCTCTGACAGAATTCCGAGCTCAAAACCGCGGTGGTGTCGGTGCAAAGGGAAGCAGCACTCGCGACCAAGACTTCATTGAACATATATATCCGGCTACCAACCATAATTATATGCTCTTCTTCACTAATAAAGGTCGCTGCTACTGGTTGAAAGTCTATGAGATACCGGAATTTGCAAAGAATTCTAAGGGCAGAGCAATTCAAAATCTCCTCAATATAGATTCTGATGATGCAGTGAATGCTTTCATTTGCATTAAGAATCTCAACGATGAAGAATTTGTTAAGAATCACAACCTCCTTTTCGCTACTCGCAATGGTGTTGTGAAGAAAACTCCTCTCGAAGCTTACAGTCGTCCTCGTGCCAACGGCGTGAATGCAATTATCATACGTGAAGATGACAACCTTCTCCAGGTTGAACTTACCGATGGTGATACGCAGGTTATCCTCGCAAGCAAAGCCGGCTATGCTACCCGATTCAGTGAGTCTGAACTTCGTGAAATGGGTAGAGTTTCTACTGGTGTAAGAGGCATGACTCTCCGTGGTGAAGGTGATGAAGTGATAGGAATGGTGACTGCTAAAACCGACGACAATGAGCATAGCATTCTCGTAGTTTCTGAAAACGGATTCGGTAAACGTACTGACCTCGACGACTATCCGGTCAGCATGCATCGTGGCGGAAAGGGAGTCAAGACAATCAACGTTACAGATAAGACAGGAAATTTGGTGGCAATCAAGAAAGTTACGGATGACAACGACTTGATGATTATCAATCAGAGCGGTATTACACTGCGTCTTCCAGTCAATACTCTTCGTCTTCAGGGTCGAAATACCCAAGGTGTAAAACTTATTGATCTTACTAAACGTGGAGATAAGATAGCTTCTGTTTGTGTAGTCGACTCTGATCCCGAAGAGGAAATTGAAAAAGAAATCTCTAATGAATCTGTAGAAAATGTCGTTGTGACTGAGTCTGAACAAGTTGATATCGCAGAGGATGATGTTGAGAACAATAATGATAATAATTAACTATCTATAAAGTAAACCAAGATGAAAAAGCTCATGACATTCGCGCTTTGCTTCGCAGCCATAGGCTCGATGAGCGCACAAAAAGCTAATGTGGAAGCTGCTAAGAAGCTTTCAGGCAAGCCCGACAAAATTGAAGAGGCTCGTTCTCTGATCAATGAGGCTATGCAAAATCCTGAAACAGCCAACGATGCTCAGACATACTTTATCGCCGGCAAACTCGAATTCGATGCTTTTGATAAAGACCTTACCAATAGCATGATCAATCCAGCATCTGTAGATAATCTTAAGATGGGTCAGAATCTGCTTAACGGATACAACAACTTTGTTAAGGCTCTCCCTCTTACTGCAATTCCCAATGAGAAAGGTAAAGTAGACGCTAAGACTCCTAAGAGTATCGTTAGCACTCTTAAAGGTCACACTAACGATTATTTCAAAGCAGGTGCAGACTTCTTTAATGCTCAAAAGGTATATCCAGAGGCTTACGAATGCTTTATGATTTACGCTGATATGCCTGAACAGGATTTCATGAAAGATGAAAAACTTGAACTTCCTAATGAGGACCGCGGTACAGCCTACTTCAATGCAGGTCTGGCTGCTTACTCCGGCAATGAAATTTTCAAGAGTGCCGATGCATTCCGCAAAGCCCGTGGCGTTGGATATGCCGACAAGCAGGCTTATATCTATGAAATCGCTTGCTGGCAGACTGCCGTTCAGCGCGACTCTACTATGGAACAGACTTCTAAAGAAAGAATCCTTGAAGTTGCAGATGAGGGTTACCAAAAATTTGGTATCGAAGATCCTGTATTCCTTTCAAATATTATTGTCTTCCTCGTTGCAGATAAGAAATTTGACGATGCTCTTGCCAAAGTATCTGGTGTTATAGCTGAGAATCCTGACAATGCAGGATTGTATAGCCTTCGTGCATATGTCTATGAATGCATGAACAATGATGATGCTTCTGAAGCAGATTACAGAAAAGCAGCATCTCTTGATTCAGCAGACTATGAGACTCTGCTCGCAGCAGGTAAAAAAATCTATAGAGTTGGCGCTGAGAAATGGAATAATATCGAAGGAAACTCTGAAGCAGACCGCGCTGCACGCCTGGATGTGAAAAACAACTACTTTGACGTAGCAAAGAGTATTGCTGAAAAGGCTAAGGCTTCCTCTGGTTCTGACGGAAGAGTTGGTGAACTTTTGGAGAACATTGATTATGTTCTTTCTCTCTATCAGCAATAATAAGAAACAAATAAAAGTAATAGGGGTGTCGAATAGTGTTTTCGGCACCTCTATTTTTTTATTACTGAAACTGCTGAAACTGCTATAAAATAACAAAATAATAAATTTGCACTGTCAAGGTCTGTCTCATCCCGGAGGGCTGATCATCTTGATAACCCAGAGCGTTAGCTCGGGGAGTGGAATATCCCTCATTATTCGTCCTGGGAGGGGACGAACATTCCAGAAAAAAATTCAAAGTTTTTATATTATCCTAACTTAACTAATTTTTCAAATAATAATATTTTTTAGAAAAAATTTCATCTTAAATGTGTAATATTTGAAAAAAAATAAGTAACTTTGCATACTGAAAGCAGAAAGGATGATTGATAAAGAATAATCAGTCTTCTTTTTTGGTTTTTTTATTGTGAGTTTCAACAGTTTTTCATTCAAACTGAATATATATGGGACTATTTTCATTGACTCAGGAAATTGCTATGGACCTTGGCACTGCCAACTCCATTATTATCCATAAAGACAAAATCGTAGTCAATCAGCCCTCAGTAGTGGCTATTGATAATAAAACAGATAAACTTCTCGCTGTAGGAGAAGATGCCCACCAGATGGAGGGTAAGGAGCCTCCAGGCATCCGCACAATTCGTCCGCTTCGCGACGGCGTGATTGCAGACTTTAATGCTGCTGAGCAGATGATTCGCGGGCTTGTAAAGATGGTCAATAGCAAGCGCCGCTGGTTCTCCCCCAGCCTCCGTATGGTGGTATGTATACCCTCAGGTTCTACTGAAGTGGAGATTCGTGCTGTCCGTGACTCAAGTGAGCATGCAGGTGGACGTGACGTGTTCATGATTTATGAGCCTATGGCAGCTGCTCTTGGTATAGGCCTTGATGTTGAAGCTCCGGAAGGCAACATGATAGTTGATATAGGTGGAGGAAGTACAGAAATTGCTGTTATATCTCTTGGTGGTATCGTCAGCAACAAGAGTATCCGTGTAGCCGGCAACGACCTTACCGCTGATATACAGGAACACATGGGTCGTGTACACAATCTTAAGATTGGACACATGATGGCTGAAAGAATCAAAATTCAAGTAGGTAGTGCGCTTACCGACCTTGATAATCCGCCAGATCCATTCATCGTAAGAGGTCCCAACAGACTTACTGCTCTTCCTATGGAAGTGGCTGTCACTCACGAAGAAATTGCTCATAGCATTGAGAAGACAATCGCTAAGATGGAAGCTGCAATTTTGGCTGCTCTCGATCAGACTCCTCCTGAACTTTATGCCGACATCGTAAGAAACGGCATATATCTTGCCGGAGGCGGTGCCTTGCTTAGAGGCCTTGATAAGAGACTTACTGATAAGTTCCACATTGAATTTAAAATAGCGGATGATCCGTTGACTGCTGTCGCTCGAGGCACAGGCGTGGCTCTCAAAAACATCAACAGATTCCGCTTCCTCATACGATGAGGAACCTCCTGAATTTCCTTATTAAATACAGCACATGGTTCGTTTTTGCGTTCTATGTGCTGATTTCATGCATCTTGTTGGTTAAGACAAGTAAAGATCATTATTCAATCTATTTATCATCGGCAAATGCTATCGGCGGCTCAATATATCGCACTACTTCTGAAATATCTAATTATTTCAATCTCAGGCAGGTGAACCAAAGCCTTCAGGAAAGTAATGCGAAGCTTGAAAATGAAGTGCTTAATCTTAGGCATCTATTAAGCCAATATGAAGTGGATGCTCAAGATTCATCCAATTATAATGTAAATAAGCGTTTTGATTATATTGGAGCTTCTGTAATTAACAATTCCACAAGACATCCTCGCAATCATTTCACTATCAACAGTGGTTCCGCTGACGGTGTCATGCCTGGAATGGGTGTGGTGGATCAGAGTGGTGTTGTCGGAATTGTTGATGTCACTGGAAATCGTACTGCAAGAGTGATATCTTTACTTAACCAAAATCAGCATTTCAGCGTGAAACTAAAAGGAAGTCAATATGTAGGCAGTCTCACTTGGCGTGGAGATGATCCATCGGTGGCTTACATGGAAGAAGTTCCCCGACATGCCAAATTCCATATCGGTGACACTATTGTGACAAGTGGTTTTTCTACTACTTTCCCTGAAGGTATAGATATCGGAACGGTTATGGGCAAAGTGAAAACCAACGATGATACATTTCTCGTGTTGAAAATTCATCTTGCTTCTAATTTCAATTCTCTTGGTACAGTAAGAGTTATCAAAGATGCTCTCAAGCATGAACTCGATTCTATAAGTAGTATTGGATCTTATTGATAATGATTAATATTTAGGAATATAATGAATAAAGACTTTATCTCATACATCTTCTTGTTTGTGATACTGGTGCTCGTTCAAGTGCTCCTGATGAATCATATTGTGCTTTTCAATTGTGCTGTATGCTTTATATTCATATACTTCCTAATTAAATTACCAATTAATATATCCACCAACTGGCTTCTTACTCTCGGTTTTATTTTGGGATTGTCGGTTGATATCCTTTCTGATACTCCAGGACTGAATGCTTTGGCATGCACTTTTTTAGCCGTAGTAAAACGTCCTATGTTTTTTGCTTATGAGCAGCATGATGACAAAAAGCGAAATGTGTCTCCTTCTCTCGGCACTATGGGTTTTTTTAGCTATTGCAAGTATCTTATCACACTTTCAGCCTTCTATTGTCTGATTGTCTACTTCATAGAATTCATCAACTTTGCTGATGTAATCGATATTCTTATTAAAGCCGGAGCAAGCACTCTTTTCACTTTTTTTGTGATACTCGCTATTGATTCTCTGGTGTATAGAAATTAATTTAATCCCTTAATAGTCATACTCGTGGCAAAGGATTATACTTTAGAAAAAAGAAAATATGTGATTGGCGGCTTCATATCCGTCATTGTTATAATATTCCTAATCAGGCTGTTTAATCTTCAAGTGAGCGACGCCACTTATAAGGAGAATGCTGAGTCTAATGCATTCTTCCGTAAGGTGTTGTACCCTTCTCGCGGATTAATTTACGACAGGAACGGTAAACTCATAGTCCTCAATCAACCGGAATATGATGTGATGCTCATCCCTAAAGATCTTGGTGAGCGCTTTGATACTATCGGTCTTTGTGAGGTTCTTAATATTTCCAAAGAGGAACTCATGAGTAAATGGGCTGATATGAAAAACCCTCGTAAAAATCCTGGATATTCTGCATACACTCCGCAGAAACTAATGTCACATCTTTCGCAGGAAGATTATGGTCGTCTTCAGGAGAAACTTTATCTTTTCCCCGGATTCTATGTGCAAAAGCGCAACGTCAGAGAATATGCCAGCCACGCGGGAGCCAATATTCTTGGCAACATCAGGGAAGTAAATGCCAAAGATGTTGAAAACGACCATTATTATAGGAGAGGAGACTACACCGGTGATCTTGGTGTGGAGAAGAGTTACGAACCTTTCCTTCGAGGTGAAAAAGGTGTAGAAATCCTAATGAAGGATGCTCTCGGCAGAATCAAAGGGAAATATGAAGATGGTATTCACGACGTAATTCCGGTTGCTGGTCGAGACCTAACTCTTAGCATCGATATTGATCTCCAGGAGTACGGTGAGAAATTGATGCAAGGTAAAATTGGGGCTATAGTTGCAATTGAACCCCAAACCGGTGAAATTCTTTGCATGGTCTCATCTCCGACTTATGATCCATCCCTGCTTGTAGGGTCGGAAAGAGGCAAGAACTATGCATCTCTTGTTGCCAACAAATATAAACCCCTTTATGATCGTGCCCTTCAAGGTGCCTATCCTCCCGGCTCTACATTCAAACCAACCCAAGGCCTTATATTCCTTCAAGAAGGGACGATAACTCCCTCCACTGCCTACCCTTGCTATCATGGATATGTCAATGGCATCAGAGTTGGCTGTCACTCCCATGGCTCTCCCCTTCCTCTAAAGCCGGCTATCGCCACCTCATGCAATGCATATTTCTGTTGGGGCTTGAAGAACTTTATTGATAAAAAAGGTTCTACTCCATCGGCACAATTGGAAAAATGGAAAAACTATATGGTGGAAATGGGATATGGTTATCGTCTTGGTGTTGACCTTCCTTCAGAAAGCCGTGGCTTCATTCCAAACCCTGATTATTATAGCAACTCTTTCCGTGGTAGCAATTGGAGAGCAAATTCAATTATTTCTATTTCCATCGGACAAGGTGAAGTGACTGCTACCCCACTGCAAATAGCTAACCTTGCCACTACAATAGCCAATAGAGGCTGGTTCATAACCCCTCATGTTGTAAAGGAAGTGAGCGATACAGTTCTCGATCCTTTATATAAAGAAAAACGCAAACCTTCAATTAAGAAAGAATATTACGAGCAAATTGCGGAAGGTATGCGCGGTGCAGTCACCGGTGGAACATGTCGTCTTGCAAATCTTCCGGGCTTGGAAGTATGTGGAAAGACAGGTACAGCTCAAAATCCACATGGTAAGGACCACTCTGCTTTCATGGGTTTTGCTCCAATGAACAACCCTAAAATTGCAGTTGCTGTATATGTTGAGAATGCCGGTTTTGGTGCCACATATGGAGTGCCTATAGGAAGTCTTATAATGGAAAAATATCTGAATGGGTCTATTGCCCCTGAAAGAAAATATCTGGAAGAAAGAATGTTGAACTCTAATACAATCATTACAAGTGGAGTCAAAAAGCATTGATGCCAACACATCCGTATTTCGATGGCTTGATTGGCCTACTATCATTTTATATCTGATTCTCGTCGTGGCTGGAGCCGTGAGCATCTATGCCGCAAGTTATGATTTCGACCGCGCGAGTATGTTTGATTTTGCTGAGTTCTCCGGCAAACAGTTTCTTTGGATAGGACTATCTATTTTTATTGGTTGTGCTATTCTTCTCTTCGACTATAGAATATATGAGACGTATGCTTTTCCTGTCTATATATTTGTATTGCTCTTGATGGTGGTGACAATCTTTGTCGCGCCCGACATCAAAGGGTCACGGTCTTGGCTTGTATTAGGGCCTGTCAGTATTCAACCCGCTGAATTTGGAAAATTTGCTACTGCTCTCGCTTTAGCAAAATTGTTTAGTTCTTACAACTTTAATCTGAATCAGAAACTAAGCAATTATTTTAGGGCTTTCGTCATTATATTCATTCCTGTTGCTCTAATATTGCTACAACATGAGACTGGGTCCGCCCTTGTCTACATTTCCCTATTTTTTGTATTATATAGAGAAGGGATGAGTGGATTGGTGCTTTTCTCTGCTCTATGTGCCATTACTTATTTCGTTGTAGCAGTAAAATATGTAGAGCCTCTTCTCCTTGGTATTCCTATCGGTGAATTCACAGTATTTTGCCTGATAATTGCCGTTTTCTGTTGTATGCTCCTATTCTATTGTAAGGATGTCATTATTTCCAGAAATGTGCTTATAGGATTCACAGTAAGTGGAATAATTGTTACTGCTCTCACTCTTTTGGGAGTCAAAGTCCCTGGCACATGGTTTTTCTTAGGCATCATCATTGCTGCTCTTATATACGTGTCCATAGCCATGTATCGCCATAAGATTGAAAGATATGTGGTAAGTATTGTTTTTATGGTGGCATCAGTAATGTTCCTCTTTTCAGTTAATTATGTGTTTGGACATATACTTGAGCCTCACCAGCAAATGCGAATTAAAGTGGCATTAGGAATAGTCGATGATCCCAGAGGGTTTGGGTATAACGTCAATCAGTCGAAGATTGCGATTGGATCCGGAGGTTTGACTGGAAAAGGATTTTTGAATGGCACACAAACAAAACTAAAATATGTGCCCGAACAGCATACCGACTTTATTTTCTGCACTATTGGAGAAGAAGAAGGTTTTGCCGGAAGTGCTGCTGTTCTTGTAGCTTTTCTCGCCCTTATACTTCGCATCATACATATAGCAGAACGGCAACGCACTGCTTTTGGAAGAGTCTATGCGTATTGTGTTGTCTCCTATTTTATATTCCATTTGTGTATAAATATTGGAATGGTAATTGGGCTATGTCCTGTCATAGGCATTCCGCTGCCATTTTTCAGTTACGGTGGTTCGGCCCTTTGGAGTTTCACTATTCTCCTATTCATTTTGCTCAGAATTGATGCTTCCCGCAAGGAAAGACGCGACTGACTAAGAACCCATCTCAAATTAATGAGATGGGCTCTTAGTCATGTCTTTTCTTCATCTTTTTTTCCATACCAATATCTGACAGATGAAAATATACTTAAAATTGCAAGAAATGCGAGCAACATAAGGGTTAGATTCAACAACGCTTGTTGGCCTGTCATTGTAGTTCCTATTGGATAGGTGGCAATCTCTGTATTATTCACATCGTCATCGTTAAGTCTCAATGCGCTTAAAGCGGATTTCCATTTTATTTTGCCTTGCTCAAGTCCGACGAGAGCAGGATTTCCCCTTGCAAGTTCCTTTATTGAGGTATCGTCGGCAGTGTATATTGGATATTGTCCTGATGACAGATCGCGCCATTCTTCTATATCTTTCGGGCTTCCTGCCACTACAGCGAAGAAATCTGCCCCTTCTGCCTTTGACATATCATATAGTTTATTGATTTTCCAACTCGTGGCCATAGATAATTGGCTTATGTCAGGCACAAGGAGAATCAGTTGTCTGTCATAGCCTGCTAATAAGTCTGTGACATCTTCTTCTCCATCTTCACTCCATATTCTAAAGTCTGACCCATCAGCAGATTCTTCACTTTGGGATATATTGTTCTTTACGAATTCTTTTTCCTCGCGTCTTACGAATTTCCAACCTTCTGATTCATCAGGCAATTCGTCGTCTTCATTCACCCGTCTGATTTCTCCATTTTTTTCATATATAAATTCATACTTTGGAAGATATTCAGCTTCAGCATCTTCAGCAATTAGTTGTGTGCCTACTTTATATTGTCTAAAATCAACTGTGGGTTGTTGCCAATATCCGATATATCCTACAACGACGATATAAGTCGCAGCCACTACTGTTGCAATCCATTGCACTGATGGAGAAATCAAGCAAGGTGTCTTTGCATTAAACTTCAAAAGCCATACTATTGCTAATGAAATTAAGCAGTTCTTAATAAATGTCGACCAATTGGATATTACTAAGAAATCTCCAAAACATCCACAATCCGCAACTGGATCTGCTATAGCTATCCAAAGAGTGAGTGGGAGCATTACGAGCATGAATAATGCTCCTGCTATCGGAGTCGCTTTCCTATAGCATCCAAACAAAAGTGAGATGCCCACTATAAATTCTGCAGTGAACAGAAAGAATACCATTGCCAATACTGCGTTCCCAAGTTCTTCTACCGGGATATGCATGGCTGTCAAATACTCAACAGTCTTATAATATGTTCCCCATGGGTCAATACCCTTGCTTAAGCCCGATATTATAAAGACTGTGCCCACAGCAATGCGCATCAGCCATGTCAATACGACAAATACTCTTGGATACCGTTCTAACCATGGAGAGGCTTTGCGCAATGCCCAGGATTCATCAAGCCAATCTCCAAATTTGTCAAAACGCCGTTCTATACCAAGTGGAGTTTTTCTACCATCTCCACTACTCTTCATACCTTTCATTAGTCTTGATAAGGGCAAATAGAGCGTAATTGATCATATCCATATAGTTGGCATCAATTCCTTCACTGACCAAAGTCTTGCCGTCATGACCTTCTATCTCTTTAGTGCGCATGAGTTTCTGAAGAATTATGTCGGTAAAACTGCTGACTCTCATGTGTCGCCATGCCTCATCATAATCATGGTTTTTATTTTCCATCAGTTTAGTCGCACCATTGAGTTTTTCATCATATAGCCTCATGCATTCCGACGGCTCGAGATTCTCTCCGGGTCCAAGATCAAGTTGAATTAATGCCATCACGCAATAATTTACTATTCCAATGAATTCAGGACGGATACCCTCATTTACAAGCGCAACACCCTTATCCTCAATGCTCCTGATGCGCATCGCTTTGATCATAATCTGGTCCGTAAGGCTCATGGGACGCATTATTCTCCATGATGTGCCATAATCCATTAGTTTTTTCTTAAATAGATCTCGGCATTCTTTCTTTGCCTGAGCGAATTCTTCAGTTGTATTATGCTCTTTCATACGTTTTCTTATGGTTTATTCTACAAATTTAGCAAAAAATGTGCAATATTAAGTTATTTACTCAAAGATTTTTTATAATTTTGTATGATTAATGCTCTTCACAGGCAAATACTATTAGAAATGATGTCAGATATAAGATTCATACCCGAATGGGAGCCAGTGGAATATATTCTTCTCGCACTTCCCAATAAAGATACCGACTGGGACTATATTCTCCCAGAAGCAATAGATCAATATCAACGCCTTGTAAAAGCCATAACGGATGAAGGTATTAAAGTGGCTCTCCTTTGCCAAAATGCAGGTGAGGCCATGGAGATAATGCAAGATTCAAGACAAGAACTTATTTCTTATATTCCGATGGAATACAATGATACTTGGACTCGCGACTACGGTATTATTTCTGTCATAAGAGGAGAACGTCTTCGTGCGCTCGATTTTGGGTTTAATGCTTGGGGCCTGAAGTTTGCTGCAGATAAGGATAATCTGGTAAATCTTAATCTTGATAAAAGAGGATTCCTAATGCCTCTCACCTATAGAAATGAACGTGATTTCATTCTGGAAGGAGGCTCAGTAGAGACGGATGGTAAAGGAACAATACTTACTACGTCTAAATGCTTGCAAAGTCCGAATAGGAATGGAGGCAAGACAAAAAATGAACTGAACAGAGAACTTTTTAATCGTCTTGGTGCTGAGCATGTATTGTGGCTTGATCATGGTGCTCTTGAAGGAGACGACACTGATTCTCATATCGATACTCTTGCAAGACTCGCACCAGAAGACACAATTGTTTTCACCGGAACAAAAAATTTTGATGATCCACAATTTGAATCTCTTTTGGCAATGAGGGCTCAGTTGACTCTTTTCCGAACAGTAGAGGGATATCCTTACAATCTTGTGGAACTCCCACTCCCCGACCCTGTACTTGATGAGGACGGAAGTCGTCTTCCTGCCACTTATGCCAATTATCTCGTGGCAAATGGAGTCATTTTCATGCCTACTTATGCCCAACCGGATAAAGATGAACTTGCCATGCGCAGCATCAAGATAGCCTATCCTACCCATAAGGTTGTCGGTGTTGATTGCCGGACTCTTTTGCGACAGCACGGCTCTCTTCATTGTGCCACTATGCAGATTCCCTCAGGTATCCTCAAAATCTAATTCGTCACTTAATAAAATGACAATTTGACAATTTTAAATATTGACAATTTGACACGTTAATTTTTATGACTTCCCAAAAACTAAAGATAGGAATTGTTCAGCACAATTTTACAGAGGATGTGGCGAAAAATCGCACTCGAAATCTTGCTGCTATTCGCTCCCTTGCTGAAGAAGGAGCTCAATTGATTGTGCTTTCCGAACTTCACGACTCTCTCTATTTTTGCCAATGTGAAGATGTGGAGAATTTCCGTTATGCCGAGTCTCACCCTGGTGATTTCTTTGATGTGTATTCAAAATCTGCTCGTGAAAATGGCGTGGTTCTTGTCGCAAGCAGTTTTGAGCGTCGAGCTCCCGGTCTTTATCATAATACTGCGGTGGTGTTTGAATCAGACGGTTCGGTTGCTGGTCGCTATAGAAAGATGCATATACCAGATGACCCAGGATTCTACGAAAAATTCTATTTCACACCGGGCGACATGGGATTTCATCCAATAGACACTTCCGTCGGCAGACTTGGAGTGCTTGTATGTTGGGATCAATGGTATCCTGAAGCTGCACGCCTTATGGCCCTTGACGGTGCAGATATGTTAATATATCCTACTGCGATAGGTTGGAATCCAGATGATCCGGAAGATGAGAAGCAACGGCAACGTGAGGCGTGGATCACAGTGCAACGTGCTCATGCAGTTGCTAACGGTATCCCTGTAGTAAGTGTCAATCGTGTTGGTTTTGAAGAAGATCTTTCCGGAGTATCATCAGGAATAGATTTCTGGGGATCAAGTTTTGTTGCAGGTCCGCAAGGAGAATTCCTTTATTTGGCACCTGATGACAAATCCGCTGAAGAAGTCGTGGAAGTTGATATGAAACGTTCGGAAAATGTTAGGCAATGGTGGCCTTTCCTTCGCGATCGAAGAATTGATGCATATGGCGACCTCACCAAAAGATTTCTCAAATAAATTGTATGGACAAGACTATAGATATTGATGGCGTAAACTTGCATTACAGAGACTCGGAAGAAGAAAATCTTCGGCCGGTGATAATTATGCACGGTTGGGGTTGCAATGTCGACACCGTTGCTTCGATCGAAAACATTTTCAAAGGGAAAATGAGAGTAATAAATGTTGATCTTCCGGGACATGGAAAAAGCAGCGAGCCTCCAACCGTTTGGGGCATTGAAGATTTTACCCAAATGATGGAGAAATTCATTTCACGCCTCAATCTGAAGACACCATCCCTTGTAGGACACTCATTTGGAGGTAGAATCAGCATCTTGCTAAGTTCAAGAGGTGATATTGATAAGGTTCTTCTTGTAGATTCCGCCGGCATAAAACCGAAGAGGTCTCTTTCATATTATTGGAAGGTTTACTCTTTCAAAGCAATGAAAAATTCAATATTGCTTCTTTTGGGAAAGAAAAAAGGCTCAGAAATTGTAGATAAAATGAGAGGGAAAAAAGGTTCTGCAGATTATCGCAATTCATCTCCGAGAATGCGCGCTATCATGAGTAAATGCGTCAACGAAGATTTAAAGTATGCAATGCCTTCAATTAAATCTCCCACACTCCTCATATGGGGTGAAGAAGACACTGCCACACCCCTTTCAGATGCGAAAACGATGGAGAAGTTAATTCCGGATGCTGCTCTCGTCTCATTTCCCGGATGTGGCCACTACTCATTTCTTGACAACCCATTTGGGTTCAAAACAGTAGTCTCATCCTTCTTCAACATCTAACTCTCTTTATAAATAAAATTGAAAAATTTAATTCTAAATTCAAAATTCAAAATTCAAAATTAATAATAACAGTGAACGCTTTTTCAATTATAATATTGATAATCTGCGGAATTTACATGATTATCAATTTCCGCCATGATATTCATATGCTGCAGCAAAACAGCTATCGAATCGACAGATACTGGAAATGGCTCAATCGCTCAGGGGATATTTCCTCCGCAACTCGAATGGTAAACGTAGGAGTGCTTTTACTTTTATTCTCAACTCTATTGACTCCAGCCATCAACGCTATTATTGTTGCATGCACATGCTGCGTGCAAGCAATAATTTTACTTCGCAAGAAGTTTAAGAAACCTCTCGTATTCACCCCTCGAGTAAAAAGAATCTATTCTGTTTGTGCCATTATTTCCATTGGTATTTCTCTTGCAGTGATCCTTTCAGTCGGACGTGGGGGCAGCGATGCTTTTCTATACTATACAGGTGGCCAATTAAGTCTGGGCATAATTCTATTCCTGTGTATTTTCTCCTGGTCAATAGCCATTCTTGCAGTTTGGATTCTAAAGCCCGTTGAGGCTTCAATTAATGCTAAATATCGCAACGAAGCAGTGGCCATACTTCAAAGTATGCCGGATCTTAAAATCATTGGCATTACGGGAAGTTATGGCAAAACTTCTACCAAACATTACCTACAAAGAATTCTTTCCGAACACTATGACGTGTTGATGACTCCGGGAAGCTATAATACCCCTATGGGTGTGATCCGTACCGTACGCGAGATGATGAAGCCCTATAATGAGGTGTTTATTTGCGAGATGGGTGCTAAGCAACTTGGGGATATTAAAGAAATATGCGATATGGTGCATCCTCAGATTGGTATTGTGACAGCTGTCGGACCTATGCATCTTGAATCATTCAAGAGCATGGAAAATGTACAAAAAACTAAGTTCGAGCTGATTGATGCACTTCCATCAGATGGTCTTGGAATCATCAACAATGACTTCGAATGGTGTGCCAACCGTCCGGTTAATAATGTGAATGTGGTGAGATATGGAGTATCCTCTCCTTCTGGCTGCGACTATGTGGCGACAGAAGTAAAATATTCTCCGGATGGCACTGATTTCACTGTGGAAGGCAAAGATGGGACAAAACTTCAGCTTCATACTCATCTTGTGGGTGAATGTAACATTTCAAATCTTGTTGCTGCAGTCATTGTGGGCTTGAGACTTGGAGTGACCCCAGATGAAATCCGAAGGGCTGTAGATTCCATTGAGCAGGTTGAACATCGTCTTAACGTTAAGCGTACACCGGGAGGAGTTACAATCATTGATGATGCATTCAATTCAAATCCTTCCGGATCAAGAATGGCTGTTGATGTACTGTCGCAATTCAAGAATGGCAAGCGTATTATTGTCACTCCTGGTATGATAGAACTTGGAAGCGAACAGGATAAACTTAATTTCGAACTTGGAAAGCAGATTGGAGAGAAACTCGATGTGGCTGTTATTGTTGGCGCTTACAACAGAAATGCTCTTGTTGATGGTATCCGCTCTACTGAATTTGATGAAAACAACCTATATATAGTAGACTCATTTGCTGATTCCCAAGTGCTCCTATCTAAAATCCTCGCTCCCGGCGATACTGTTTTATATGAGAACGACCTTCCAGACTCCTTCAAATAGTTTACTTAATGCATAATTCAATATGTATATTAATAATCCCGAACCATATATTGATTCGGGATTATCTAATTTTTAGATAAGTGATTATAAATCCTTCTATTATCTTTATTATGCATCATATATTTTGAGTCCTACAATTAGGATTCTGCATTATACAATCATGAGTAATTCTGCATAATGCATTATGAATTATGCATTAAATTAAAGGTATGCTTCAAGCAATCTCTCAAGGTCGGCTGCTGAATGAACTCCTGCGGCGCGCCATTCAAGCTTGTTGTTCTTAAAGATCATCAGTGTAGGCACTGATTGAACTACATACTTAGCAGCAAGCTGTTCATTCTTGTCTATATCGATCTTTATGATTCTTACCTTATCGCCCATTTTCTCATGAAGTTCTTCAAGAATTGGGTGCATCATGCGGCAAGGACCACACCATGTTGCGAAAAAGTCTACCAATACTGGTGTCGGGGATTGGATTATTTCTTCAAATGTTTCCATAATAATTGTTTTTAAGATTAATGTTTTTTACGATATTTAAACACTCTTCCTCCCCCTTTGGTTCATACAAGAGATTTTATTTCTTTTTCCACCTTTTTTATAGCACATCTTAGACCGGGAGATAAAGGTTCACGCTTGATCATATCTATTCTTTCCTGTAATTCCGAAATTAGTTCAGCATAATATCTGCACAACTTTATTGCAATATAAAGTGAGAAACAGCGAATCGCATATGGCTCTGTCTCACTATTAATACACGACATACAAAAATCAAGAAAATCAACTCTTATATCTTTTTCCGCATACTCTTGCTCCCTCAGCAATTGAAGCAGCATTCTCTTGCGGGCAATGTTGTTTTCTTTAAGTAAAGAATCGATGAATGTTTCTTGCAATGACTGTAACCATTGAGCATAACTTTTCCTTAGGTGTGTCATACACCACAATGCATTGCTGCTTACTTTCTCATCTTCGCAGAATGCAAGATTAAGAAGTTTTTCTCTATTGGAATGATTTTTAGAAGCCCATTCTACCACTTCCTCAATATTTCTCTTTCCAAGCCTTCCGTTTAAGGCTGTTTCAATGTCATGGATCATACAATTCTCACTATTATAATATTAGGAGAGTTTCAAGTAATATTGTCTTTCTTGCTCCGGAAAACGCTCGATTGCGTAGCGAAGCATAGTTCTGGGCATTGAGGTTGCATATTGATCAAGGAAATTCCTCAGTTGATCCAACCCTCCTCGTTTTCCCATTTCACGAAGCATCCAGCCTGACGCTTTGTGAATAAGGTCATGTGAATGATTCAGAAATTTATGAGCTATTCGAAGAGTATCATCATACGTTCCCTTGCAGATTAAAGTCCATGTTGCGACTATTGCTACTCGCTGATGCCAAATGTTATCAGTAAGATCAGACAATTCATCTAAGATAACGCTTTTCTCAGGATGCAAAACCAGATATTCTCCCAAGATTTTTGGAGCGACTAAATCCACGAGATCCCAGTTGTTGCCAAAGGGAATAAGGTCTATATAGGTGTGAGTAATCTTTTGAATTACTGCATCGTCTTTGATTTTAATAGCCTTCTTTAAATGTTCTATCATAAATAGAAAACCCGCAAGTCGCACTTCATGCCATTCAGATTTAACAAGATCTATAGCATCTTCTAAGGATACAAGATCTCGGCATTCTTTCACTATTGCTCGAGTCTCTGGAACTTTAATACCTAAAAACTTATCGCCAAAGCCGTATTGACCAGGCGCACATTTGAAAAATCGCATCAAATGCTTTGCCTTAG
>CAZCZX010000016.1:8695-23041 GCA_964503095.1 uncultured Sangeribacter sp. | reverse complement strand
TTTACGCCGCCTAACTGATTTCTGGGCACTGGAATTTGCCGAAGAGGAGCTGGACACTGACTTAGGCTTGGATGCTTTCGGAGTGGATGGCTTCTTGGCTGAAGAAGATGCCGATGATTTCTTTCGTCCTGAACGGGCTGAGGAACGAGTCTTTGCTACAGGCTTATCGTCATCGGCAGAGACCACGGTGCGCTCCGGAATAGTATCAGCTTTAGCAGCAGCCAACTTGCCCTCTGCTTCTGCCTCACGCATGGCAAGATATTCTTCGCGAGTAGGAACCCATAGATCCTTGCCAAATTCTCGCAAACGAGTGTCGATGCTGTCTTGAGCACGCTTCATCTCATCTTCATCAGGAAACATCTGATTCATCGAGAGATTGCGAAGATTTTTTGTCTTATAGATTTCACCCTTATACATGCCAAGATTGAAGTAATCGTCAAGGCTATATTGAGGAAGGTTATTGTCATCAGTCAAGAAAACGTATTGCTGAGCCAGATATGGACGCAACTGGTCGAATTTGACCCAGAACATAGGATAATTGGCATCGCCACCGAAATCGCCACCACGAGTCAATACAGGACAAATTGCTTCCACATACGTCTTCATCTTGCTCGATCTGCGGTCGAATTCCCATTTTTCAATGATATAGTATTTCAGGACCTGACCGGTGGGCACGTCAGCCTCCTCAATTGTGTAGGTAGCCTTGTCGCCATTACCTTGAGTCTGATAATAAATATCAAATCGGTCGAGCATTTCGCCTACTTTGACTTTATACTGGTCGGTGAAAACTTCTCTACCATCAAGATACTCATATGCAGGAATTTTGCCATCAACTACCAACCCAAGAATTATACGGAATAAATTCTGCTGTCCGTCGACGATATCTTCGGGGAAATAAAGTGGAGTATTCTCCGGGACATTCTTCAGGTCGAGCTGACGATATATCTCACGCATATACGCAAGGTCGGCATCATGAGTCTTAGGAGTGTCGAAAAAGCCTTGCATACGGTCTGTAATCTTAGGACCCGAGGTTTCTTCCTGTTTTTGGCCACGCTTAGAAGCACCGTTACGTCTGACAACTCCAGTGTTGTCTTGCGCCATAATGGAAAATGATAATGCCGCTATAGTGGCTATTGGGAGTATTTTCTTGAACACTTTCATTGTCGTTTCCAATTAATTTAGAATTACCTGCATAGGTGAAATAGATCGTGTGATGCCATCAGGTCCTTTAGCCTTTACATCTGATATGAAAAATTGCTGACCGTTTTTCAGTCGGCGGAATTGCTCTTTTTGTCTGCTTGAGAATCTGGAGCCATCGCTGACTTCCGGAATGGCATTGCCCATAGAGTCAAAGAATATTGTGGAGAAAGAGACCACTGAATATGCCACATCAAGGATACCGTCATCGACAGAAGCGGAAAGACCATCAGCAGCCATCAAAGAAGCCTTGCTGATACGCTTAGGTCCTCCTTTGTAGACAGTAGGATTGCCTTGAGCATCTTTAACAGATATATAGGCTGTAGGGTCGGGAAGTTGGCGAATGCGAAATGTCATACTTCCTACGTTCTGGCTATGCCCATCTACACTCGCAGAAACATTGATCACGGCGTTCTCTCCTACTTTTGTAGGGCGTGCTATCCAATGATCTCCATTACGGGTCAATGCGCCATTTGTCATGGTCGCAGTAAGAGCCGTCATCGGGACTCCGGGGACAGAGATTGAAATCGGGTTGTCGATTCCGGCATAAAGCACATTCATCATTGTCGGAGAAATGGTAGCCATCGGCTCGATTACATTATACTGTGACTTGAATTCGTGCTTTTCGATGGTGCCATCTCCCTTTTTCACTTCAAGATAACCGGAATATTCATGTGAGCCAGTGGCGCCGGCTGTGAATTCATATAGTCCATCCCGGTTGCCGAGTTTCTGACCGTTGATGAAGATTTCCGGTCGCATTGTGGTGTCGATTGCAGCGAGGACAATCTTAGCAGAGTATTTGCCACCACGCATCACCATATTGGAATTAGGGAGTACATAAGCACTGAGTTCATTGACGCGCACATCACCTATATCCACGTTGGTGATGAGATTAGACAATGCTTCACTTTCAGCCTGACTGACATCGTTTTGCAGTTTAGTCAGCATAGTGACTGCAGCAATGGCGGGCATATTGTCGAAAAGCTTTTCTTCCCATTTCACCTCTCCTACGGTGCCCTTTACGTCTACAGGCTGCGTAGAAAGCATTTCATTGATGACACTGCGTTTCACCGAGTCTGGCACCAACGAAGTCACATATGATCTATATTCATCGATAGCCTGCCGCAATTTTTCACCTCTTTTTGAAGAAGGATTAAGAAGCACCGCCGATGCCGCTTCAAGATCATCAAGATTTTTGAGATCCTGATAATTGCCATTTTTGCCGTCAGCTTTAACAGCAATATCTGTCTTTATCTCCTCTATAAGAGTGTATAATTTGCCTGTACGCTCATGAAGGACATTTCCTTTCTCATACCACGGACCAGTCTTGGCAGGATTTTTTTCATATAGTTCTGCCAAATAGTCGAATTGTATTTTATTTTTCGTAGTAAGATTATCGTTAGTGCGATGCAAAGAGTCCTGAACCTGACTGAACCCATTCAGCACATCGCTCGAGACATTGAGTGCAAGCATGGCTGTGAGGACGATATACATAAGATTTATCATCCTCTGCCTTGGCGACATTCTTGCTACGTTGTTTCCTCCTCCTGCCATTATTAGTTGTCAGTTATCAGTTGTCGGTACTTTGGTTTTGTTCAAAAGGATTTGGTCTCTGTTGCTGCGCTGCAGCCATAGGATTAGCCATGTTCATTGTCATGGCTGTAATCATGTTCTCATAGATCTTATTGAGCTGACGCATATATCTGCTCATGCGCTCAGTCTCCTCGCAATAGCGACTTGATTCGTTGGCTGATTTCTCATACATGTCGCGAATATCTTTCAGGCCGCGATTGACACGGTCGATGCTTTCCAACTGAGAGCTAATGCTCTTAAGTTGTATTTCATATATAGTGTTGAGACCTCCTATATTGCGGTTCAGGTCTTCCAGACGCTCTACATATCCATTAGAAGAAGCCGAAACTGATTCAGAATTGTCGGTGATAGCCTTATATGAATTGAGAAGCACTTCACTTACCTTGTTGAGGGCATCAGTTGTCTCTCGAAGTTGAGCAATCTGCTCAGTGACGCCTTTCATCTGTTCAGCCATCTCTTTCATGGAATCGACAAGATTTTCTGTATCCTCCTCAGAAATATCCACATTTGGACCAGAGGAGACTGCACTTCCACCTCCTATGATGATTGGGCCAGACTGGCCATCCTTGCCTGAAAGGGCACTTGAATCAGCAAGTCCTATTGCATCCTGCTGACTAAAACCGCCTCCACCAGACAAGATTACGCCACCAGATACGCCTCCGGCTACTCCTCCACCATGCCCACTGAGGTCAGGGCGGTCTTCAGGAGCGTGACTATCAAGCACAGGGAAAACATCTTCCCAATGATAATCTTTAGGAGGACGGTCGAAAGCCGTCAGAAGGAACATTGCAATCTCTGTGCCCATACCGATGCAAAGCAATGTGCTTCCACCCGGAAGGTGAAGGATTTTGAAGAGGGCACCCCAGATTACGACTGCAGCGCCTATAGAATATGCGATGTTGAAAAACCGCTGTCCTTTCTCACCATGCAGGAAGCGTTCGATAAAGTTTGCGTATTTGCGTATCTTGACCATTGGAATGAGTTTGTAGTTTGAATTCTATCGAAGTCTTGATTATTTTTTCTTTTGCGTTCCCTTAGCAAAACCTATCTGAGAACGCACACAACGGAAACCAATGTATGAACGTTGCTCATTCTGGTATTCCCATTGGCGCAGGTCGCTTCGAAGGTTGTTCATTACATCCTTCCAACTACCACCGCGCACAATCTTGCGCTTCATCTTATATGGATCTTCAATAGCGGCATTATATCTATATTCTGGATTTATGTCGCTGGTCAGACGGTCGATGCTCTCTGTAAAAGCAGTTGAAGTCCATTCACTCACATTGCCTGCCATGTCAAAAAGGCCGAAATCATTGGCTTTATACGTTCCGACAGGTGAAGTGATCAAATGTCCGTCGCGAACATAATCACCGTCACCGGGCTTAAAGTTGGCATAGAAACATCCGCGCTCATCCATGGGGAGTGTTTCACTCCATGGGAAAGAACTTTCAGAATTTCCAGCACGGGCAGCATATTCCCATTCAGCCTCAGTAGGGAGACGATAAGGCTCGATATAAATTCCCTCTTTTCCGAGACTACGCCTTAAATAGTCGGTACGCCAGTTGGCAAAAGCATTAGCCTGATCCCAACTAACTCCAACCACCGGATAGTTGTTGTAGCCTGGATTAGAAAAATATAGACGTGTATACTGCTCATTGTAAGCATTATCAAAATCATTGATCCAGGCAGTAGTGTCAGGATATATATTGACAATGTAAGTGTTAAGGAAATCAAAATCTCCCGTCAGAGGACGAGTAACGGTCTCTCTAACGATTTCTCCTTCGTCGGTCAGATAAGCAGTGTCTTTAGAAATGATAGGGAGATCATAATTGACCGGATTATCTGTATTGTAGTCACGACGAGTGGCATCGAGACGATTCTTACGCTTTGCAGCCTCGGTATGATTGAATATCTCATACCTGTAGTTAAGCTGCGTAGGATCAAGTTCTCGCTGGCCGGTGATCGGGTTAGTCCTATATACACTCTCTATAGCACGCTGCTCATCTTCATTGGCATTTCGCCAAGGAATAGGCTTGTTCCAATTAAGATATGGAGTGATTGGATTTCCCTCCTTATCTTCCTCTATTTTAAAAGCTTCGTTTCCTCCATAAGCAGGATCTGCGAGACGTTCGCGAATAATTGAGTCGCGCACCCAAAATACAAACTGCTTGTATTTCGAGTTGGTGACTTCAGTCTCGTCCATCCAAAAGGCATCGACAGAGACACCACGAGGGTTCCCTTTAATACCCCAGACAGAATCGTCTTTTGCAGGACCCATTGCATAAGAGCCACGGTCTACAAGCACCATACCGTAAGGAGTAGGCTCAGCAAATGTGCTGCCACCAACACCGGTCACTTCTCCCCCTGAGCCGCCATGAGAAAGGGATGCGCAGCCTACGAGAGAAAAAAGCAGAGTCATCAAGGCAGCCGTGTAAGCACAAGACTTGCCAAATGCAGTTCTGATATTTTTGAAGTCTGTAATTCTCATTTATATAGAGGTTGTAGTATATACATTATCTTAATAAAATCTCCGAAACTATTTACATCAGCCGAATGCTTCTATGCTTATTGCGATTTTTGCCGGAGAAGTCAAGTTTCATTTTGTAACCAACTATTATCTCGTGGCTACCGCTGGATGCTTTTAAGATTCGAGAGGTCGGAATGTCGTAGGAGTATCCAAGTACGAAATTTTTAATTTCAGCGCCAAGATTAATGCTGACAGCATCATTCCATCTATAGGCAATTCCTCCGAATAAAAATTTATTGTACCATCCCTTAAGCGACAACACCCCAGAGAAATCTTTCAGATCAGAGGCAACGATAAGATCGGGTTGCAATTCTATTAACGTGTTTTTAATCGGAATATTGCTTCCGGCTGTCAAATACAATACCCTATTAACATATGTTTCATATTCATGATTGTCGGAAGTTGCAGTTGACGAAGTCGTACCCTTGGTGTTAAGCTTAACTTTAGGAGATGCCGGATGCAGCATTGATATTCCAATATGGAATTTAGGATGAGAATAGAAAAGACCAACTCCAAAGTCGATGGAGCCTCCTCCTACATCTTGTTTTGGAATTGCAGGGTCGTTTGAATCATGATAGTCATCATCGTCGGGAATATACACATCTGAGCCGCGAAAACTCGAACCGAAATATCCTACCTGAATACCTAATGTGAGGTCGCCTCCAAATAGTCGTTTAAGTCGTCCACTCAATTGCCCATTGACATATGTGTTAGAAAATAGGCCGATACCTTCCTGAGTTACATTGGCTCCTCCTCCCCATCGCCTACCAAACAATTTGAAAGGGATATCGGCAGCTCCGGTAAAACTCTTTGGCGCATTCTTAATGCCAATCCATTGCAAACGTGCAGCTCCTCGAATGCGTAGGTAGTCGGTTGACCCAACAGTAGCCGGATTATATAGAGTAGGAAGAGCCCAACTCTGAGTATAAAGAGGATCAGATTGAGCGTAAGACTCAATAGGAAACCGCAGACATAATGCAGCGAATCCTACGATCATCAGCAGGAAAATCCTTGGAATCCTTATCTTATTGTAATAACTTTTCATAAAGTCTATCCTATTCAAAATAGAAAGAGAGAACCACCATATTACTTTTGACTTTCGAAAGCGACTGTGTGATTTGCATTATCGAAGGATTCTCATCAAGGTCTGGGCGATTGTGCTTTAGAATGTCTGTGAGTCCGAAACAAAACTTTATTTCGGGGCAAAGTTTAAAGAACGGAAGATAGAAATCGCATCCCAGCCCAACTGTGAGCATCGTGTCGAAACCTTTAGTCACGATTGGATCCGACCTTTTTTTGGAAATGTCAAGCACTCCCATCGCCCCTAATGTGAAATAAGGACGAGTATTCTGCAGTCGGTCGCCTGATATTTTAATATCCAAAGGAATTACTACAAGTGCACTCTTGACATCTTGAATCTGATGCTCACCAGAATTGAAATCTCGCATCTCAACTGTCTTCGAGCCAAAATACATTCCCGGAGATAGGCGTAGATTAAAATATTTATGTAAGCGAAGATCTCCAAGCACAGTTGCATTAAAGCCCGGTGAGAAGTTAGGCACTTCAAGTTGCCATTGCCGTCCATCATCTGACACAAAACCGGAATGCGTAAAAGCAAAATCTTGGACATGCGTGCCAACTGAAAAGCCCCAATGCCATCGTTTGAGATCTGCATACTGACGATTGGGCACTTTTTCACCCCACTTGGCATTCGCATCAAAAGCACTGCCAACAACAGCCAGCAGCAACGCAACCCTTAATATTATATATGAAAAAGAACCTTGTGTCATATGCATAATATCGATGTCAAAACAGACTATCGCTTTATAAGAAACGAAAAAAAAATTTTTTTCTTATGTATTTTTATGATGTTTGCAAATATTTGATTAATTTTGCACAACGAAACTCATAATAACCCTACCTATGAAACGTGTAATAACCCTTGGAGAAATCATGCTCCGTCTATCGCCGGAAGGCTTTCGGCGATTTGTTCAGAGCGACAACTTCGAAGTCATCTGGGGTGGCGGAGAAGCAAATGTCGCTGTAAGTTGCGCCAACTATGGAATGGACGCAAAGTTTGTAACGAAACTGCCTACTCATGAAATCGGACAAGCTGCTGTAAATGCTCTTCGTCGCTACGGCGTTGACACACAGTATATTGCCCGCGGTGGCGACCGTGTAGGTATCTACTATTGCGAGACAGGCGCTTCAATGCGCCCCTCAAAAGTGATCTACGACCGCGCACACTCAGCAATATCAGAGGCTGACCCATCAGATTTTGATTTCGACGAAATCATGAAAGGGGCTGACTGGTTTCACTGGAGTGGCATTACTCCTGCTATCAGCGACAAGGCAGCTGAACTTACTCGCCTTGCTTGCGAAGCAGCCAAACGCCACGGTGTGACAGTTTCAGTTGACCTTAACTTCCGCAAGAAACTTTGGACAAGCGAGAAGGCTCAGTCGATCATGCGTCCTCTCATGAAGTATGTCGACGTTTGTATCGGCAATGAAGAAGATGCAGAGCTCTGCCTCGGCTTCAAACCAGATGCTGATGTAGAAGCAGGCGAAACTTCCGCTGAAGGCTACAAAGGAATCTTCAAAGCCATGGCAGAAGAATTCGGATTTAAGTATGTAGTATCTACTCTGCGCGAGTCTTATTCAGCAACCCACAACGGCTGGAAGGCTATGATCTACAACGGCAAGGAATTCTACGAGTCTAAGCGCTACGACATCAATCCTATCGTAGACCGTGTAGGTGGTGGCGACTCCTTCTCTGGTGGTCTCATTTATGGTCTTCTCAACAAAGAGACCCAAGGCGAGGCTCTCGAGTTTGCAGTGGCAGCTTCCGCATTGAAGCAGACCATCAACGGTGACTTCAACCTTGTGACTATCGCAGAAGTAGAGGCACTCGCAGGAGGAAGCGCAAACGGACGAGTACAGCGCTAATTTTTAACTGATAACTGAAACCTATAACAAAATGGCAAAATTTGATAAGCAGCAAGTGCTTGCAAAAATGGCTGAAGCACCAATGGTGCCTGTGTTCTACCACAAGGATGCCGAAGTAGCAAAGGCTGTTGTAAAGGCTTGCTATGACGGAGGAGTCCGTGCTTTTGAATTCACAAATCGTGGAGATTTCGCACACGAGATTTTTGCAGAAGTAATCAAGTTTGCGGCTAAAGAATGCCCTGAAATGGCAATCGGCGTAGGTTCTATCGTTGAGCCAGCAGCAGCATCACTTTATATTCAGCAGGGCGCTTGCTTCGTAGTTGGACCGCTCTTCAACCCTGACGTGGCTAAAGTCTGCAATCGTCGTCTCGTTCCTTATACTCCCGGATGTGGAACCGTATCTGAGATCGGATTCGCTCAGGAATTGGGGTGTGACCTTTGCAAGGTTTTCCCCGGAGATGTGCTTGGACCAAAATTTGTAAAAGGTCTTCTTGCTCCGATGCCATGGTCAAAACTTATGGTGACTGGAGGAGTAGAACCTACTGAGGAAAACCTCAAGGGCTGGTTTGCAGCAGGAGTATATTGCGTAGGCATGGGCTCAAAGCTTTTCCCGAAAGACAAAGTTGCTGCCGGCGACTGGCAGTATGTCACTGATAAGTGCCGCGAAGCCCTCGGCATCATCGCAAAGCTTAAAGCCTGATTTTTAACGAATAATCACCAAACATCAAAGGCGGAATCCAATTGGATTCCGTCTTTCTTCTGTTTTAAAGCCCATCTCATAAAAAAATTTGAGATGGGCTTTTAGATAAGTCTTCACTTTAGGAGGTTAGGGCTACTTTTTCTTCATAAGGTGCTTCACAGCCCCTTCAAGTTGCGCATCACGGCCTGCTTCCACATCGGCTGGGGCATTATATATTATCACATCAGGATTGAGTTGAGTGTTCTCAAGCGGCTTGCCATCCACTGAAAGATTGGTCACCTGCGGAATACCGAATACCAATGTAGGATCAATCTGAGTCTCCCACCATACAGCCGTCATAGTGCCGGGAATAGGAGCACCTACAACATCACCTATACCAAGAGTCTGGAACACATAAGGTGTGCCTGAAGCGTCGCTGTAATTGCATTCATTCACGAGCATGGCTGATGGTTTTGTCCACTGGGCCCATGGCTCGCTACCAATATACTGACCGCGAGGGGAATATTGTGCATATTCCTTACCATTGAGAAGAATCGCAAGATCATTATGAAGCCAACCACCTCCATTATAACGGGTATCCACGACAACTGCATCACAGTTGCGATATTTGCCAAGAAGACGATCATAAGCATTCTGATAGCTCGCCGTATTCATGCCTTGAACATGAATATACCCAATCTTGCCGCCTGAAATGCTATCTACAAATTTTTCATTATTCTCAACCCATCGCTGATAACTGAGATCGGACAACCCACCCATTGAAACTGGCCTCACTACTACATCACGAGTTTTTCCATCGGATCCTTTCACAGAAAGTCGCACCTTTTTGCCACTCTTTCCTTCCAGGAGAGGATTGACATCCTGACGCGGTGCAAGAGTTTCTCCATCTATTGCAAGAATGACATCGCCTACTTTAATATTTGCAGACTTAGTAGAAAGCGGCCCGCGAGCAAGAATTTCTGTTATTTTAAGCCCATTTCCATTATATGAATCATCGAAATAAGCACCTAAAGAAGCTGTCGAAAGGGAAGCGCCGTTGCCATATGCACGTCCTCCAGTGTGGGAAGCATTGAGTTCTCCAAGTATTTCACTCAGCATCTCAGCGAAGTCGCGGTTGTTAGAAATGTGAGGAAGGAACTTACGGTAGTGATCGCCATAAAACGCCCAGTCAACGCCATGGAGATTTTCATCATAGAATTTGTCGTTGACCTGTCGGAGCATATGATCGTAGATATATTCTCGCTCTTTTGATGGACTGCGGTCGTAAAGGGCTTCATACTCCACATCTTCAATTTTATCGTTAGACAATGACATCTTCTTTATTCCCCCGTTACCCCAAAGGAATAAGTTCTCACCCTTTGCATCAGGCTCCATTCCGGAAATTCCAGAAGAAATGACTGACACATCTCCCTTTTTCAAATCTCGGCAATATAGATTTCTCTTCCCCTCTGTGCTGGAGGCCGTATAATAAAGTTTGTCGCCCTTAGGAGTAAGGAAATAATCCCCAATCAAAGCTGAATTCGCAGTCAAACGCTTAGTGCGATAACGGCGGTTGGCAAGATCCGGCATAAATTTAGGTTCTTCCTTCTTTTCTGCCTTTTCCTTCTTGTCTTTCTTTCCTTTTTTATCTTTTCCTCCTTTCTTCGCATCTTTTGAGTCAGCCTTATCCTTTTCTTTCTCTTTTTCTGAATTTTCTTTTAAGGCAGCCTCCTCTTCAGTCATATTGAAGTCATCCCAGGCTTCTCCATCAAGAGCCATAAGGATAATGTCGCTTTGATTTCCCCAACTTCCGGTATTTTTCATACCATATTTAGCAGACTCATATGTGATGCCCTTTCCATCAAGCACCCATTTTGGATTTCCATCACTGAAACCACTCTCAGTCAGGTCAATTACTTCCGTGCCGTCAGCCTTCACAAGAGCAATGTCGATATTATTCCAACCTCCGACACCTATATAATTCATAATCAACCATTGGCTATCCGGACTCCAGGCAAATTGCTGATCGCCGTCGGCGTAAGAATAATTGAATTTTCCGTCAAGAGCGGTAGTGACCTTCTTTGTATCCAAATCAATGACCTTAAGTTCCGAACGGTTTTCAAGAAATGCAACTTTCTTCCCATCAGGACTTATTACAGGCTGCATTGCACTTGTGGCACATTTGTAGAGAGGTTCTTCCACTATTTCAGTTGCATACGCAAACTGGTCTTCTTTAGGATTCTTGATTTTTGCAGTAAACAATTGCCAATATCCGTCACGGTCACTGTCATATACCATTGTTTTTCCGTCGGGTGAGATGCTGACTGTTCGTTCTTGATCCGGCGTATCTGTTATACGTTTAGTAGTCTTGTATTTAGCATCTGTCACATAGACATCCCCTCGAAGCACGATTGCCAATTCATTACCTTTAGGGGCAACAAAAAATGATGAGGCCCCTCCGGAGACGTAGCGTTTTACAAGATCTGCGTCATAATCATCTGCAATTATCTCAACATTCACTTTCTTCGGCTCCCGACCATCACTCAATGTATAAATTTCACCATCCCAACTGAAAGCCATAAGTCCATTGTCAGAAGCAGAGAGATTCCTGACCGGATGTTTTTCAAAAGAAGTGAGTTTACGTTTATTCCCATTCAAATCGGCAGCATACACGTTGAGTGTGCCGTCTTCTTCCGATAGGAAATAGAAAGTCCCCTCTTTCGGAGCCCATACAGCATTTCGGTCGTGACCATTGAAAGTGGTCAACTGTTTGAAATCGCCGTTATCGTAAAGCCAAATATCATTAGTGCCTGAACTGCGCTCGTGCTTGCGGAATGGGTCTTCATATCCTTTTTTGTCAGTAAAGATTATCTTTCCATCTTTCCCGGAAGAGGAGAACAACATCGGCATCGACAGGAACATCGACGGGCGAGTACCCGGATGATTCACGTCAAGAGAATATGTCTGGGGCAAAATTGGAGCCTGCGCAGATTTTTGCGCCGGCATCTCATTTGCAGAAAAAAGAAGGATCGAGTCATTAAGAAATGCAAGGGGCATTTCAGCTATGCTGGAGGTAGTAAGCCGTTTTACCTGACCACCGTTGGCGTTCATGATAAAAATATCGTCACTTCCTTCCCTATCGCTTCGGAACACTATTCTCTTCCCATCGGGAGTCCATACAGGTTTTGAGTCAAAGGCTTCATTTGAAGTCAACTGCCGAGCCTCTCCTCCTGATACAGGGACTGAAAAGATATCACCTTTATAGGTGAATGCTATTGCACTTCCATCTGGAGAAATTGCCACATCTCTCATCCAGAGAGGCGACTCTGCGATAGCTGCAGCCGATGCCATCGTCAGCAAGGATAAAAAGATTTTCCTTTTCATAATTATATCGTTGTAATATTTGAAAACATATTAAAGCACTCCACAAAATTACGAAAAATGCACGATATTATAAAATAATCTGCAAAATATTTGGTGGATTAAAAAAAACTTATTAACTTTGCACCGCAAATGAGGGAAAACCTCGCAAGGTGAGGTGGGTGAGTGGCTGAAACCACCAGTTTGCTAAACTGACGTAGGAGCAATCCTACCACGAGTTCGAATCTCGTCCTCACCGCAAGGTCCGACAGTATCAACTGCCGGACTTTTTGTTTATAATAATAACTTCTAATCGCATGAAATCTTTTTTTCTTACACTTTCCGCTATCTCATTAATCAGTATTTCAGCATTTGCTTCCAATAAACTCCCAAAGGAAGTTGGCAATCTCCAGAAAGGCGACTATATGCTATATTGCCATATGAACGATGCCGGTCCGGCGTGGACAGCATATGCGATAAGCAAAGATGGGGTAAATTATCAAGATTTGCTCGATGGTGATTCTATTTTCAGCGATCACAAACTGGCTCCGATTGAGGGACGGACACGAGATGCTTTCATATGCCGTCGGCACGACGATAAGGGATTTCTGATGGTCTGCACCGACATGGAGGCCAACGAAGCCTCTCGCAAAAGACTCGGGAAAAAAGAGACTTGGGATAATTACGGTATTTGCCTTCTTACAAGCGATGATCTCATAAACTGGAAGTCAACTTCCTTTGACTATCGAAAAGGGAAAGAAATATTCAGTAATCCGGACTCAGAAAGCGTCTATAAAGATTGGTCTACAATCAATCGGGTTTGGGCGCCACAGATAATGTGGGATGCATCTTACGAATGGCCCAACGGTAAGAAAGGTGGCTATATGATATATTATTCAATGTGGAATAGAGATGAAGAGCCATATGATCGGATGTATTATTCATATGCCGATGAATCTTTTACCACTTTAACGCAACCCAAATTGCTTTTTGACTGGGGTTATGCCACAATAGATGCCGACATTAATTGGGTTCCGTCTGATGAATTATGGCACATGATGATCAAGAAAGAGGGTGGCAAACCTGGACTCTTCACTGCCACAAGCCCGAGTTTAACCGGTCCGTGGAGTGAACCAGTAGATGACGATTACATTGACTTTGAAGGAAACAAGAAGTGTGAAGGGGTTTCAGCTTTCCAGCTTCCTGGCGAAGAAACTTGGCATATCGGATATATCGAATATTCTTCTAAGCCTCGCAACTACCGTATCTGCCAGGCAGACAAGAATATGCGCAACTTCTCTAATCCTCAAAACATCAAAGGAGTGAAACGTCCACAGCACGGCTCATTCATGAGAATAACTAAAAAAGAATATAATAGGCTTAAATCTTGGAGCGACAAGATGGCAAAATCCAGGGAGTCGGTGGTTTTAAGTTTTTAAGTTATGAGATTGGTAATTCAGAGGGTTACCGAGGCATCGGTAACGATCGAAGGGGAACTGATCAGCAATATAGCCAAAGGTCTTATGATTCTGGTTGGCATTGCTGAAGGAGATACTATGGCTGATGTAGACTGGTTGGCGGCCAAAACTGCAGCCATGAGAATATTTCCTGATGAAAAGGGAGTTATGAACCGCTCCGTAATCGAAGCAAATGGGGAAGCATTGGCTGTCAGCCAGTTCACTCTGACGGCGTCTACAAAGAAGGGAAATCGCCCCAGCTATATCCATGCAGCCGGGCATGACCTTGCCATTCCATTATATGAAGCCTATTGCAATAAACTTTCTCAACTTTTAGGGAAAGAAGTAAAGAAGGGTGTTTTTGGAGCCGATATGCAAGTTGCACTGGTCAACGATGGCCCGGTCACTATAATAATCGACTCCCACCTCCGCGAATAATCTTGAGGTCGCAAATTGCGACTTCAAACCGAAAAGACTCTTGCAGACAGCAAGAGTATCGGGATGTGATTTCTAATGAAGATTTTATGAGTAATAAAGGTGAAAGTTTGAAAGAAAAGGTAATTGGGTTTGTTTGGCAACATTTTCTG
>CAZCZX010000016.1:0-8595 GCA_964503095.1 uncultured Sangeribacter sp. | reverse complement strand
TAAAGGTGAAAGTTTGAAAGAAAAGGTAATTGGGTTTGTTTGGCAACATTTTCTGTTGTTGGTGTCTATGTTTTTTATGACCTTTGGGGTCGCTTTGTGCGTAAGGTCAAATCTTGGAAGTGGCGTAATCTCATCTATTCCGATGTCATTTTCATTGGCTGGGGAAGTTGGTATTGTGCCTGGCTGGACAATTGGCGGCTACACCAACATTATGAATGTAATACTTGTGGCTGCACAGATTCTCGTTCTCCGGCGTCAGTTTGACAAAATACAGCTTTTTCAACTATTGGTTGGATTTGTATTTGGAGCTCTTCTTGACATCAACATGTGGATTACTTCCTATTTTTCGGATTATCAAACATTAACATCTCAAATTATTGCTCAATTTGCGGGTGCCACCATTCTTGGTTGTGCTGTAGCAGTGGAGATAAGGTGCGGGTCAATCACGATGCCTGGTGAGGGTATTCAAGTTGCAATTGCTCGTGTCACTGGCAAGCCCTTTCCAATAGTAAAAATTGCAGTTGACACGACTTTAGTGGTGTTGGCAGTGATTTCCGGTTACTGTTTCTTTGGCAAATGGCCATGGACTGTGGTTGGTCCAGGCACACTCTTTGCGATGTTTTATGTAGGTTATGTAGTAAAATTGGTCAATCCGCATCTGAAGTGGTTTGACCGGCTCCTCGACTATCGACCCGGCTTCCGCCGCTACATTTATGGTCTGGCCCGCTACATCTACCCTCATAGAGAGGGCTGACGCCAAAATCAAAGAAAGACTCGTTTTGACTGACTATCTGATGATTATTGCCAAAAAGTTAAAAAATTTTGCTAATTTTGCATTATGAATGAGAATACCCCTATATCTCTTGCTCCAGAATCGCAAGAAAATGAGATAATCCTATACCAACCTGACTCGACGATTAAGCTTGAGGTTCGGCTGGAGAATGAGACTGTATGGTTAACTCAACAGCAGATGACAGAGTTATTCCAAACTTCTAAACAGAATGTCAGTCTTCATGTAAACAATATATTTAAAGAAGGAGAGTTGGATAGTAATTCAGTTGTCAAGGAATCCTTGACAACTGCCTCCGACGGTAAGAAATATAAGACTAAATATTATAATTTAGATGTTATAATATCTGTTGGATATAGAGTAAAGTCTCTGAGAGGCACACAGTTCCGTCAATGGGCTACCAATGTACTGCGTGAGTATCTCGTGAAAGGTTGTGTGGTATCCCAACGCTTTGAGAGATTGGAATATCGTATGGCAAAGACCGAAGAAAAGATAGATTTCATTCTTAATACGTCATTGCCTCCCAAGAAAGCAATCATATTTGACGGTCAGATATTCGATGCATATACTCTTATGTGCGATCTAATACGCAGTGCCAAAAACCGCATCATCATGGTGGATAATTATATCGACGATTCAGTATTGCGTCAGCTCGACAAGCGCGAAGATGGAGTGCCAGCCACTATCTTTACGCAATCCATCAGCAGGACTATGCGCCAGGATTTAGATCGTCATAATGCTCAGTATGCTCCAATAGAAGTAAAACTATTCCGCAGGGCTCATGACCGTTTCCTTATAATAGACGATACCATCTACCATGTCGGAGCATCATTCAAGGATTTAGGTAAGAAACTTACTGCCTTCTCTAAGATGGATATCATGACCGCTGACGAATTAATCAGCTATTTGGAGACTTCTAATTGAAATATATTTTCTCACTTATACGTTTAACATTATGGATTTCAAACTTCATTTTGACCATTACAATATCAATGTTGCCGACCGCGACCGAAGTATCAAATTCTATGAAAAAGCCCTTGGGCTAAAAGAATCTTCCCATATTGAAGGCCCCAACGGAGCCTTCACCCTGACATATCTCACGGATGGAGTCTCACCGTTTCGTCTTGAGATAACCTGCCTGAAGGATCATCCGCAAGCTTACGAACTCGGCGAAAACGAAACGCATCTTGCTTTTCGCATAGCCGCCGGAGAAGACTATGACGCGCTGCGAGCATACCACCGCGAGTTAGGAATCATCTGCTTCGAAAACCACGACATGGGCATCTACTTCATCGAAGACCCCGACGGATACTGGATCGAAATCCTCCCCTCCTAATAACAGTTGATGTTTTTAAATTTCACCTCTAATATCTTAAGGTCGCAAATTGCGACCTTAAATTTTCACTATCGGTTCGACTGATTATCTGACGCTTATTGCCAAAATGTTTAAAATCTCACTAATTTTGCATTATGAATGAGAATACTTTTTACCACTTGCTCCGGAAGCGGAAGACAATGAGATAATACTTTACCAACCTGACTCGACGATTAAACTGAAGTGCACCCCAAAAGTTAGACACAAAACTTTTTGGGGTCACTTCAGCGGACGGGGAAGAATACTTTAAACTTTTTATGTGACTGATCTCCTCTTGCGAGGCCATCTTCTCCAGTGTTCTCTTACGAACTCCCACTTGCCTAAGCGGTAGCGCCAATAGGCGCTTACATGGACAAGTTTATCACAATAACTTGGAATCGGTTTCTTGTTTTGAGACAGAGCCCCAGAAGGACGATTCTACCTGGTCTGAGGATGTCTGTATGTTAAGTTTAACATATCAATTATCCTGGAGCTTTCATCATACCAACATAGCATGATGGCCATAAGGCATTCCAGGGGTACTCTTTTAATTCAAGACTATTGCCTGTGCTTTGTCATATTCAAGATCCGGCATTTGCGCACCAACTGGGGCACCTATGTATGTAGGGTCACAAACGGTATATCGATCTCCATTGATCAGCATGGCATCTCCACTAACATCTGTATCAAATTTAACGGCAGTTGCAAGGTGGCCAGGATAGTATATGAGTGCCACATCGAGGCCTAACAAATCACGGACCAAGCGAGAGAAGAGTATTGATCGGTCCTCACAATCTGCGAATGGATAATATAGTGTTTCTTCTGCAAAGAACGCTCGGTCGTGTCCCCATACCTTATCGTCATATTCATAGACAAACCCTGTTTGTACCCAATTTAGCAGTTTATTAACGGCTTCAAGATTAGAGTCTCCTTCAATTGATTTTTTCAAGGAAGGATATAATATGGATTTGGTAGCTTGCGCTAAAGGGGCATTAGCATACAAAGCCCACCGTGTTAGAGGATTATTGTGTACGATAGAAGTTGGGTATTCATTGTAGAATTTTATTATTTCTTCTGGTATTTTTGAGGAGGCCTCGACTTCGGAAAATCCTTTGGATTTAATCGTACGGATTTGAGATAATTTGGAACCTAATTGCATTTCTGAATGAATATCAAGTGAAAGAGGTGTCTCACTTTCAAATTCAGCATTACAGATCCTAATGTTTCCCGAAGTTTCTCCAAGTGGATAAAATGCGGTGCCATCTAAAAGATAATATGGCATATCGTATATTTGATGGTGACTGCCGATAAGCAATACGAGATTACCGTTATCTTCTCCCAGTCGCATTTGATAACCCGATTGACAATATAAGTATGCAGTCAAGAAAGTAGCGGAATTTCTATTAGGACAATATTGTAATGCCATTTCCTTTAGGAATTGAAGATACGCCCAATCACAGAGATTGTATCGAACACGTGTTTCAAGACAATCCCTAATAGCATTGTCCATTTCTTCAGTACAGAGGGATATCCAAGCTTCTCCGATTGAGCCTGGACTTATGTTATTAAGTATTTTTTTTGCGATTTCAGGCAATCTTACTTCACTGGTAATACCGTAGAAATTGACTTGAAAGGCAACTTCTGCGGGATTAGGAATTTCTTTGATTGGTGAAAAGGGCTTAGGTTGAGGTTTTGATTCTACTGGTTGAATGGGTTTCGGCTCAACTAATACCGGCTTCTGCTTTATAGGTTGATAAGGTTTAGGGGGCACTGGTTTTTTATCATCAGGCATTGGCACTGGAGAATTACCTTCAAACCAATCCCAAGAAGCCCTTAAGAAGTCTGCATAATTTTGGTTACACTCAACGCGGAATGATGAGTAATCCTTAAATGCAGAATTCTTAAACTGTTCATATTGCTCTTGAACCGTCTGAGATCTTGCAATAAAGGGGATCATGATGAATATTAACAATGATAGTAATATCTTCATCTTATTTTATTTAAATGTTTCCTTTAAATTTCTTATTAGTTCAAACAATAGATTTTCTTTAATATTACCACGCATAGTAAGTGATTTATTGCGATTACGGTCAGTAATATCAAAAACTAATTTATTCGGAGCAGTTTTCGAAATTAGAGCGTGGCTAATAGCATTTCTAATGTGTCTTAATAGGTCATGAGCCTTATCATCGTATTCCTCTTTATGATCGCCATAGATAAATACTATATAGTTCTTACTTCTCATATCTAAGACATATTTAGATTTTGATACAGGCTTTATTTCCAGTTGATTTTCTACTAGAAATTTTTGAAAGTTGGGATTGTCATAATTATATCGACCAGGCATCTTAGAAATCTCAGATTCAAATTCCCGAACGAATTTATAAAATTGAAGTGTAGTTTCCTTTGAAGGCGGAATAAAATTACCAATAGCCATATCTTATTATCTTATTCTTAAATTTCGCCATGATTCTCTTAAAGAAGGAGAAACAGAAACTGTTGGGGATTGAAGTTTGCCATTCAAATCAATAGATCGAGACTTTACAGTCTCCGTAACATAGTCTGCCAGTTCACCCCATGTGATATTACCTCCGGTCTCTTGTATTTTCCTCAAAAGTGTGTAAGTAAATAAACCGTGATGTTGATTATCTATAGGAAATGCTGTTTCATCATTTGAGGTAGCCGATAGAATAATCAGCTTACCATCTGGTACATGCATCTTGGGTTTGATGGTAATACCTCGTGTTGCCATTAACATTCCCCCATCCCGTTTTGCGCCACTAAAGCATGCGTCTAATAATACAACTATTGATTTAGCCGGCAACTCTGACAGCGTAGAGTAAAAGTCGTCAAGATTGAGTCCAGATGATGGATCTGTCCCAAATCCGTCTACAGGTAATAAGAAAGCTTCTGCTGTCTTATCATCAGGAACTCCATGACCTGCATAATATATAATCACTGATACCTGGTCTCTAAAAGCCTGGCATCTTTGAGAAATATTAGCTATCGCATATTTAATATCATTCAAGGAAGCATCTTCTAAAAACTCAACATTTTCCTCAGGTATGCCAAATGTAGTTATTAAGTATTTCCTAAAAATATTACCATCGTTATGAGCATAAGGCACATTAGGGACGCGTTTATAGTTCTCATTAGCAATAACAATAGCATATGTATATTCCTGTCTTTTTGGGGCATTAGGTAGGCCATAATCAATACTCTGATTCATTGCACGCGCCAATTCAGACTTTGATTCTTCTGCATAGGTTAAGGATGTGTCGACCACCTTATTCCACATAGCGGATGCATCCTTAATCTTTCCTTCTGATAGAAATAACTCTCCCTTCAATTCATAAAATTCAGGATCTGTATTATAGTTGCGGATGGCATTATCAATCATTTCATGGGCTTTTTTTATATTTTTTTGAAATCCAAGCCCATGCTGATAGCTAATCGATAACCCTCTATAGCAATTTGCTAAATCATATCCTTTGCATAATTGTAGTCCTTCACTGAAGTATGAATTCGCAGTATTGTAATCCCCTGACTGAGCGTAATTAGCACCAATTAGAGGAATAGAGGAATATTCCTTTTTGTTATATGCTTGTAATAATAATTTAAGCCCATCGTCTTCTTTTCCATATAACTGAGATAATAATGCACCGGCCTCAACACATGCTCGTGGAAATCCCTTATTTGCCGACTCTAACAATATATCAAGACGGTTGTTTTTATTACATCCAATTCCTTGTTTATAGTAGTTATATAGAATAAATTGGGCTTCTGAATCACCTTGCTCCGCGGCTTTATTTATCCAGTTAAAGGATTCCTCGCTATTTTTGGGAAAACCATTAGCTCCTTCTAAATAATAACGTGCCACATTCTTCTGGCATTCCAGATCTCCAGATTTGGCTCTGGTAAGCATAATATTTCCGTAGTCACTTTGGGCATATGTTAAGAAGCATAAAAGTGTCGAAAATAAAAATGTTATGTAATATTTCATTGGAAGTTTTCTTTTAATATTGTGTTTGCTTCTTCCCATCCTTGTGCAGATGCTCTTTGCAACCATTCTTTTGCTAGCTTCTTATCGATAGGAGTATTGTTAAATCCCTCTAAATAGATTCTCCCAAGATAACATTGAGCCTCAGCCACTCCATTCTCTGCTGCTCTTCTAGTCCAATAAACAAACTGATTGGAATCACAGTCAATATCAAAATCTCCTTTGTGACCATCAAAATATGCTTTGGCAATTTCCCATTGGGCCGCTGGATGATTGCCCTGAGCAGCTGCGAGCATCCACCGTAAGGCTTTTTGTGGATTTTTCACGAGCCCCCCTTTCCCATATAAATATGCCATAGCAAGATTGGCTTTTCCGTCATTATCTCCATTATTAGCCGCTTTAGAAAACCAATAAATGGCACTCTCGTAGTCATCGAGATGATGATAGTAATGCCCCATAATGTCCTGTGCGATGGCATTATTATGACCCGCAGCAATGGCAATCCAATTAATGCCCTGTTGTTCATCTGCCTCTGTACCAAATCCAGAAAGATACATTTCTCCAATACGCAATGGCGAATTTATGGAATCTCCTTGAGTGAACGCCTGTTTGAAGAGGTCCATAGCACCCTTATAATCCTTTTGTTCAAATTTAGAATTTGCCTTGGTATATACGGAGGTATAATCCGCAGCGAATACACTGGTTATTATAAATATCAACCCTACTATAATTAAACAAGCCTTTTTCATATCTCTAATATCCTAATTCTACAAGTATTTGGAGTGCATCCTGATCTCCCTGTGCGGCAGCCGCTTTGAACCATTTAATAGCGTCCTCCTTATTCGGTTTTATTCCACCCATTCCATGTAAGTAAATGTTCCCGGCTCGGAATTGCGATGGAGCGCAACCATTATTGGCAGCCTTTAAAGCCCATTTTACAAATTCTTTTTCGTCTTTTTGCACTCCATTTTTACCATATCCGTAAACAATAGCTAATGCATCTTGAGCATCCGGATGATTATTTTCGGCTGCCTTTTTCAACCAAATCAGACCCTGGGTGTTATTTTGAATAACACCCTCCCCATCTAAATAAGCAAGTGCTATCTTGAATTGGGCGTCGGGGTAGCCTTGTTCAGCAGACTTCAAGTACCATTTTGCAGATTCTTGTAAATTCTTAGTTACTCCCATACCGTAATAATACATGTCTCCGACCATATTTTGAGCGTGCGCATTTCCGTTGTTAGCAGCTATCCGGAGCCACTTATCACTTTCTACGTAATTTTCCTGAGTCCCTTTTCCTAATGCATAGAATTCGGCTAATTTCATGGGCGCGAAATTCGTTTCCCCAAGTTCATATGCTTGTATATAGTATTTGATCGCCTCTGAATACTTTCCTGATTTTTCCAATTCATTAGCAGTATTATAGATTCGGATTACCTTTTCCTGAGTTGTTTCTGCGTTAGCACATAAGAATATGCCAATAAATGCAACAAAGATTAATATTTTTTTCATTTTTGTATAGAAATTGATATTTGATGTGTTTGTATGTGATTGTTTTTTACCTGAGTTTTCGACAGCCATTTTTTAAAATTCATAAAAGAGATATTATTAGGCTTATCTTCAAATTCGGAATTAAATCCAGTTTTTCTTCCAATCTCTGAAGGGGAGAATATGACATACAATGTATTGAATTCTTTATTATCTTTGCAGCTTAATGCGTATTCATCTACTTTGCCTCTTGAATTACGGTCTGCATCTTTAATAGAAAAGAATATATACTCTTTCTCTCCTATTATAGGGGTTGAAGAAATACTCTCAGATTTGTATGGAAGAATTGAATAAACTGTTTGTGTTGTCTCGTCTAGGAGGTATACCGCCACGAAACCATCTACAGGAGACTTAAAATATAAATATAAATCATCCCCATCTTTGAATTCAGTTGATTCATACTTTAGTGATGTTCCATTCCTAAGAGATTTTGCAATGAACTCAATTGTTGAAGATTCAATCTCTCTAGCTTTTCCTTTCACAGAGCATACTACTATAAGATAATGATTCTCAAACTTGATATCAAACGATGGATCTCCAATGGGTTCAATCCATTCTCCTTTAGCCTCACTGCCACCAACTGAGAAAAATTGCGTGTCAGATTCGCCATTCTTATTTGATATTATTGTAGATGTACTTTGTGACACTGTAGTGCCAAATTCATCAGCGATTGCCTGGATTTTTGCACGTTCAAGGGCAGTTCTCTTTGCCTCTTCAACCGACATTGTTTCTGGTGCATAGTAAGTATAGGTCGCAGAAACTTTATGTACTTTCTGCGAATATGCCATTACTGAGATAAGAATGGACAACAAGAACAGTATTGATCTATTCTTTACCATCCAAGCAGCTCGTCAAGTTTATTGTGAAGGGAGTCGCCTCGTTGTTCAAGCTCTTTTTTAACCG
>CAZCZX010000015.1:0-23073 GCA_964503095.1 uncultured Sangeribacter sp. | reverse complement strand
TGCATTATGCATTAGGGATTGAAAAGGTCTTTATTATAGAAATCGAGGATCTCATATGTGGCCTTCAGCAACTGCTTTGCATCTCCATCCGGATTTATCTTCTGGGCAGCCAAATAGTCGTTGATCGCCTCACTGCGCTTGCCAAGAGTCCAATACAATCTTCCTCGCTCTATCAATGCCTTCTCATCGCCGGCATTGGCTCCTATGCGCTCTGACAGTGCATTCAATCTTGTTGCGACATCTGCCGATAGGTTATTATTTTCCATATAATTTTCCTGTGTATTTTCAATCAAGCGAGCAACGTCTTGACTTGACTTCCTGATGCGTGAATACAGAGGCTAAGGAATCAAATTTCTCTGGATTTTCACTTGTGAGATATTCAACACTCCCATCTCTCGAAAGGCGGCAGTCCATCTCCGGATGACGCCGGAGATAATCTTTAAGAGATTCCGCTACAAGACGCCCCTGCTCCAATATCTTCACATGCCCGGGAGCATATTTACTTATCTTTTCTATGAGCAAAGGATAATGAGTGCAGCCAAGCACGAAGGTATCAATCTCAGAATCCTTAGCCATCAATTCATCAATATATTTCTTTACAAAATAATCAGCACCATCCCCATCCGCCTCAGAATTCTCAACAATCGGCACCCAAAGGGGACACGCCTGCTCAGTGACAATCATGCGAGGAAACAATTTGACTGTCTCAATCCGATAGGAATGGCTTGCAACAGTGCCGGGGGTGCCAAGCACACCGACATGCCCGGTGGTAGAAACGTCGTTAAGAATCTCAACCGTAGGACGAATCACCCCAAGCACCCTTCTCGATGGGTCTATCTCAGGCAAATCTCTCTGCTGGATAGATCGAAGTGCTTTTGCTGATGCTGTATTGCATGCCAGGATGACAAGCGGACAACCTCTCGAAAACAGTTCCTTCACGGCTTCAAGAGTATATTTATAGATTACTTCAAAACTTCTTGAGCCATAAGGTGCACGTGCATTATCCCCCAAATAAAGATAATCATACTCCGGAAGTGCACTTCTTAACTCGCGAAGTATCGTCAATCCGCCGTAGCCTGAATCAAAGACACCGATAGGTCCTACTGAAATGGCGGAAGCATCAGCTCCCGCCATTATATTTTCATTCATGTTTGTCATAGTGTTGAATTCAACACATGGAAAATTTATTTCACACCAAGCTTAGCCTTTACTGCATCTGTAACATCTTCTACAGGAGCAGCGCGATAGAGAGTAAGCTGAGGATTATACATCTGGATAAGTGAGAAATTGCCTTCTCTTCCTACACTCTCTACTGCCTGGCTGATCTTCTGCTGAATTGGGCCCATAAGATCTATCTGCATCTTCTGCAAATCGTTGCCTGCAGACTGCTCAAACTGCTGGAGTTTCTGCTGATAGTCGCTGAGTTCGCGAGCCTTGCGCTCCTTGATAGCAGGAAGTTCATTCTCCGGCATATTCTGATACTCAGTCATGAGGCGATTCATCTCCTCTCCAAGTTTCTTATATTCAGCTTCATATTTGTCGCCTACTTCTTTAAGTTGAGCCTGCGCAGCAGCAGTCTCCGGCATTACTGCAAAAATTGCGTCAAAGTCTACGAGTCCGATCTTGAGTGTCTGAGCGGACAGAAGCATCGGGCAGATAAGCGCGATAGCCAAAAGTACTTTCTTGATCATTTCTTTTTTGTTTGTATTGTTGATTATTATTTATTTCTTATTTTGAATATCCTAATTTAGCAAGCACTTCGTTGCTCACATCAATCTTCGGCGATGCAAATACAATGCTCTGAGATGAAGCACGGTCGAATATCACCTGATATCCCTTTTCCTCACTTACCGCCTTAACCGCATTATAGACATCTTCCTGAATTGGCTTCATAAGGCTCTGACGCTTCTTAAAAAGTTCACCTTCGGGACCGAAATATTTATAGCGGAGATCGGTGACCTCTTTTTCTTTTGCAACGAGTTCCTCCTCGCGTGCTTTCTTCTGATCATCAGTCAGGAATATCATTTCCGACTGATAATTCTTATACATAGTCTCAGCCTCCTTAGAAAGTTCGGTCACCTCACGCTCCCAGCGTTGCGACACTTGGTTGAGCTGCTCGTTGGCCATCTCATAGCTCGGCACATTGCGCAGGATATAATCCATATCTACGAGTGCAAACTTCTGTGCGGATGCTCCAAAGAAAGCAGCCATCACCAATGCGAATGATATTATAAGTTTCTTCATGTTATTTCTATTTTAAATGTTGTACTTACTACTTTAAAGACAACAAACAGCAATTAAAGTTTAAACCAACAATATATAACCCTTCACCCTACAATAATTCTAATTCTAAATTCTAAATTCAAAATTCTAAATTATCAAAGTTAGAATTCCTGACCAAGCACGAAGTGCAGGTTGCCACCGCCACGTCTACCCCAGACTTTGTCGAAACCGTAGCCCCAGTCGATGCCAAGGAAACCGAGCATCGAGAGATAGAGTCGGATGCCGACACCGGCAGAACGCTTAAGGTTGAATGGCGCGAAGTCCTTAATATCAGTCCAGGCATTACCCGCCTCAGCAAATGCAAGAGCATAGATGGTTGTGGTAGGCTGAAGCATGAATGGGAAACGAAGTTCGAATGTGAATTTCGAATATGCATACGCCTCATAGAAGTTAGGAGTAAACTGTCCATTCTCATAGCCACGCATTGACACTGTCTCCGTAGCGTAAGTATAGCTTCCTGTCATACCGTCACCACCGAAGTAGAATGTCTCAAATGGAGATTTGACATACTTGTTGTAGGATCCCAACAGCGCGAAGTCGGCTTTTGTCATCATGACGAGAGTCCATTTTCCATCTACATCTGTAAGAGGAGTGAATGTCTTTGCCTGGAATTTAAGTTTCCAATATTCAATCCACTTATAGAGCTCAGCCTGGGCTTTTGCATCATATTTTGCAGCTTCAGCGGCAAGGGTCTTCCAATCATGACCGTGACGAAGTTTTGTCCAAGGAGGAGTCATCTGAAGAGATAGCATGAAACTTGAGCCGCTCTTTGGATAGATCGGTTGGTCGGTCGTGTTTCTGCTCAACATAAGTCCAAGCACCACCGAGTTGGCAGACCCGGTCTGCATAAACCGCAGATATTCCCAATTCTTGAGATAATACCATCGATAGGCAAGCGACACCTGGAACTGGAACCAATCGTCGGGCCATGTCAGACGCGTACCAAAGGCGGCTGATATGCCCGCAAGCTGGAGCACCTTGTTGGGGTCATATGCATTCTGATAGTAGTACTGGCTCGCACCAGAATAATCATTATAGTACGATCCACCGTAATACGGATAGTATGAATATGCACTCATCCAGTTCTGATTGTAGAATCGACTATTGACACCGGTGCTGCGGCTATAATCAACAGAGAAAGAGAATGAATTCGGACGTTTGCCACCAAGCCATGGATCAAAGAAACTGATATTATAGCTCTGATAATACTTGGCATTGGTCTGTGCGGAAATCGAGAACGTCTGTCCGTCACCACGTGGTATTATGCCACGATAACTTTGAGGGTTAAAGAGATTCTTTATAGAGAAGTTGGAGAATGATAGAGCCACCTGACCGGTCACACCGGTCTGTCCCCAACCAAGTGAAAGCTGCACCTTATCGTTGGCTTTCTGCTCAAGGTCGAACACAATATCTACAGTGCCGTCGGCAGGATTCTCCACAGGGTTGATACCCATAGTCTCCGGGTCGAAATGGCCGGATGCTGCTATCTCGCGGGCAGAGTTCATCAAAGCATGCTTTGAGAATAAATCGCCGGGCTTAACTCGGAGTTCGCGGCGGATTACTTTTTCATAAAGTTGGTCGTTACCATTGATGACAACCTTATTAATCTTTGCCGGCTGACCCTCATATATTCTCATCATCAAGGAAATGCTGTCGCCGGTCACCTGCTGCTCAATTGGCACGAGATTGAAAAAGAGATAGCCGTTGTCAAGATAATAATTGGCTACAGCATCATCATCTTCCATAGTTCGCTTACTCAGGCGCTTTTGATTGTAGACATCTCCAGGGAACATACCAAGCACTTGATTCAAGAACTCAGTTGAATAGACTGTATTGCCCACCCAGTTGATATCCTTTATATAATATCTGTCGCCTTCATCTACAGTAAGATAAATATCGATTTCCTTATCGTCATACTTCACGATTGAATCACTAACGATTTCCGCATCGCGATAACCGAGTTCGTTATATTTTTCAATTATACGGTTTTTATCATCAGCATAGTCCGACTCAATAAATTTCTTCTGCTTGAAGAGATTTAGAATGTCATGGTTTTCATTGGTTTTCTTCATGGCATTCTTAAACTTGCGGTCGCTCAGCACTTGATTGCCATTGACATAAATCTTATGAACCTTCACCTTTGTCTGGCGGTCGACATTGATCGTAAGGAAATTATAGTTCTCTTGCGAAAGATCAGGCTGCTGAGAAGATGTGACAATCACATTCTTAAATCCCTTATCTTCATAATATTTCTTCACTACCTGGACTATACGAGCCACGATATTAGGAGTAAGCTGCTGTCCCTTTTCCACGCCAAGGCGCTCAAGAAGATCCTTCTTCTCACCACCTTTTACGCCATTGAATCTTATTTCCGCCATTCGGGGCTGCTGCTTGAGGGCAATCTCAAGCCATGCTTTGTCGCCGACAGTCTTCACAAGATTAATTTCCACTTTCGAGTATAGACCCTGCTTGTAGAAACGTTTCACAGCTGTAGAGATAGCATCGCCGGGAATCTCCACTTTCTCACCGACTGACAGTCCGGAATATCCTATTATTACGTAATCCTCCACGTCAGGAACACCTGTCACCGATATTCCGGCAATCTCATACATCTTTGGAATAGGACTGTAGATTATCTCCGGAGAATATACTGTGTCGTTGGTAGGCGTTTGTGCCTGCGCAGGCAATGACGCCACAATAGCAGCGACTGCAAGCATAATCCGTCTGATGGTAGTTTTAAAAGTCATATCTTTGTTGTCAAGTTGTCTGTATTGTCAATAATAATTATAAGATTTATAAGACTTATAAGATTTATAACTCTTATAATCACTGTGCCACTTGTTCGGAAGTCTTTCCAAATCTGCGTTCGCGCTGCTGAAAATCCACCAGAGCGAGAGCATATTCTATCTTTCCGAAATCTGGCCAAAGCACCGGTGTGAAGTAGAGTTCACTGTAGGCAATTTGCCACAGAAGATAGTTGCTGATCCTCTCCTCTCCTCCGGTACGAATCAAGAGATCGGGATCCGGCATACCTGCAGTGGCAAGATGATTGCTGAACATCGTCTCATCAATGTCATCGGGATTTAGTTTCCCTTCTGCCACTTCTCGAGCCAACCTTCGCGCTGCATCTGCTATCTCCCATCTCGAGGAGTAACTGATGCAGATGTTGAGCTGCAAACCGGTGCAATGTGCTGTCTTGTCGCGAGAGTCATAAAGTTCTGCACGCGGACCCTCCGGCACTCTCTCTATATCCCCAAGCAGGTTAATCTTCACATTATTCTGAAGAAGTTCCGGAAGTTCCCGTGCTATTGCCCATCCGATAATGGTCATCAATGTGTCAACCTCCTCTTTAGGTCGATTCCAATTTTCTGTGCTGAAAGCATATAGCGTGAGATATTCCATACCCAGGTCGGACGATAGTGCCGTGACATTATGCACACTGGTGATTCCTTCGTAGTGACCGTCACTACGAACCTTGTCGCGATTTTTTGCCCAGCGACCATTGCCGTCCATTATCATGGCTACATGCCGAGGGATTCTCGTCATGTCAAGCCTGCCCAGTATATCTTCAAGTGTTTCCATTTTGGAAATAGTTAGTCTTTATAGTTACATGTGGCACATCGCTTCGAAAATTCGTAGCTCAATGTCACGGAGAGAGTGGAATACCAATCGGTGTTCTTGGCAAATCCCGACTTTATCGCGTGAGGATCTGAAAGTTCTGTTCCGTCCAGACGATCAGAGAAGGTCTTTTTCATCAGAAATTCCAATCCCAGGTTAAGCCTTTCATTGATCTTATATTTGGCTCCGACTCCAAAGGGAATCGTGAAAGCAAACCCTGTGTAGCCTGATGTAAGCCACATCGTGGCTCCGAGTCCTCCGGTGATGTATGGACTCCAACGTTTAAGTTTTCTATACTTCTCTCCAATTCCATAATTGAAGAAGTTGAATTCAAACATCTCTGATAGTTCGAAGAAAGTAGTGGAAAACTTAAAATGTCCTGCATCAGGAAGCACATCATCCATATCTTCGGTATCGCCGGAAAGAGTTCCGACATATAGTCCTGTCTTAAAAGCGATACGAGGACTTTTGAGATATCTGAAAAGAAGCATTCCGTCAATTCCTGGATGGCTCCACAGATTAGCAGCATTTGCATCGCCCAAATAGCCAGTCATGCCAATGCCGCCACCGGCATCAAACCGATAGTCTTCCTGCGCAGCGGCTGGAGTAGCCGTGCAAAAAATGGCTATTAGCATTATGACTGGAATGAGGCTCTTCATATTCTGTCAGAACAGTGGAACATATGTCAGACGGTTGAGCACTCCTCTCCAAATTTCATTGTTGAGAGAGCCACTTTCCTCAATACCACCAAAAATATAAATGTAGGGACAATCCCAAAACACTTCATAATCTTCCACTGAATACTTGATGCGAGCCATTCCCGGCAAATTTTTTCGCCCAATTTCACTCCAATTTCCTTTGAGCGAGGCCTCTTTGGGCCAGTCTACCACTATACCGTCAAGATTCATCAATCCCGGGAAATAGTCTGGGAAATCCATCTGGTCGTCGGCTCTATACCAATTTACGCCATTATCATACGACAAGAAAATCTGATAATTGTAGTAGCCCTCATCCACAAATCCTCCAATCAGCATCCACACTGAAAATTCAGTTTGCACTAAAGAGGATGATGTCTTACGATATACGAAATATGGCACAATAGTGGCTCCTTCCAAACTCGGCATCATTCCTTCCGAAAGCACAGCCCAATGGTCGCCGTCATAGCCCCAAGTCTTGTCTATTACAGTGCCATCTTCAGTTCGGCCTCCACACATGAATCCTATCGGAAGTGTGGTCCAGCGGTTGCTATACTGTACGAAATCGGAGTATCCTTCCACTGGAAAATCTTTGCTGATTTCCGTTTCCGCAGGCGAAACACCATCTTCAGACCATATAGTATGAAAGAGTTTACCACTGTCGCGACGTATTCCAAGCATCTTATCGCCGTAGTTTCCTATGATATTAACCCAAGTTTTTCCGGTGTTGTCCCATGTCAAGCCATCAGAAGAGGTGTGAAGGACTCCGGTGGTGTCAAGAATAAACAACTTATCAGAAGTGCAATTTAGAGTCCTCACATTAGGAGTAAAATCAAACGACGGCTGGAGTTTATCCCACTCTCCGGCAAGCAAATCAGTTGCTACTGCCATTGTAAAGCTGCCGTCAGACTCTTCTATCAGACTATATGATGTATCCTTATACTTCACAGTCTTCTGAGCCTTTGGCGACTCCTTTCGAGAAGGAAGCGGAATGACTGCAAGGCGATCCCATACGAGTGAATCAGGCTCTGATTTATGCACATTCACCTTTATATTGTATGAGCGAGTAGTAGTCTTATCTTCAGCGGTAATTTTTAAAACGACATTACCTGAAAAATCGACAGTATCGTTTGGATTTGATTTATAATCAATCTCTCCGGTTGTTGTCCCGCCACTCTGCGTTAGGGTGACAGCGGAGGCTGAAGAGGCATAGTTAATCACCGGAACCAATTTTGTCACATCAGTCCCTACAGGAAGTGAGTCTGCATTGAATATCACTCCATGAGTCAGATCAATAGAGAAAAACACTGAATCAAGCCTAACCTTAGTGCCGGTCTTCGACTTTAAACTAAAACCAGTGACTGCCACTGATGAGGCAGGCATATAGATACCCTCTTCGGTCTCTGTCTTCTTATTGCACGAAGAGCCTCCTACTATCAGCAGCAGAGCGCATGCCGACAGCACCAAACGACTTAATAATGAACTTTTTATATTCACAAGCATATATTTTTAACGCAAATGCGTGCGGTTTCAATCTGCAAAATTAACATTATTTGCCAAATAAACCGCCATTAAACACCAACTTTTTTGCCCTTTCCCCTTCTTTTCTGCCATTTTTAACAACTTTTAGGAAAAGAACCACACACAGAGGGCACACAGAGATGAGATTTTTATTAATTTTGTAAAAAAAAGAGTATGAAGATTGATATTAAATATATGGAGCGGGCTTTGCAGCTCGCGCGTCTTGGGGAAGGTCTTGTTTCCCCTAATCCCATGGTCGGAGCTGTGATTGTAGATGCTAATGGCAAAATAATTGGTGAGGGCTATCATCATCGCTATGGAGGCCCTCACGCAGAGGTAAACGCAATTAATTCTGTGAAGGAATCCGACAGGCATCTCCTATCTGATTCCACCATCTATGTGACACTCGAACCCTGTTCTCACTATGGGAAGACCCCTCCTTGCGCAAAACTTATCATCGACACCGGGATACCTCGCGTCGTGGTGGGGAGTGCCGACCCTTTCAAAGAAGTGAGCGGACGCGGCATTAAAATGCTCCGCGATGCCGGGGTAGAAGTAGAAGAAGACGTTTTGCGCGAGGAGTGTGATGCCCTTAATGTAAGGTTTCTTACCGCCCACCGTCTCGGGCGACCCTGGATTCAATTGAAATGGGCCCAGAGTGCAGATGGCTTCATGGCTGGCATTGATAAAGATGGGAAACCTTACCCCGTGAAATTTTCCACTCCCGTCTCCTCCGTATGGATGCACCGGCGTCGCTCTATGGTAGATGCAATCATGGTAGGGAAAAACACTCTTGAAATCGACCATCCACGTCTGGACTGCCGCTATTGGCCAGGGAAAGCGCCTCGCCGCGTAATGCCAAGGCACGACCTTGAAAATCAGATGCGCGAACTCTACAGAGAGGGTGTGACATCCCTTATGGTGGAAGGGGGACCAACCTTACTCCAAAGTTTCATCGACCTCGGTCTATACGATGATCTCAAAATAGAGACAGCAGAAAAAAAATTGGGAGAAGGACTTCCCTCTCCCAAGTTATAGTTCTATTGGCTTATTAGTCCAATTAGTCTTATTAGTCTAATTAGCCTTATTAGTCCAATTTGGCTAATTCTCATTGATTCAGTTTCCTTCAGGACGAAGGCCGCGAACTACTGCGCCCGCCTGCCACATCTCGCTCTCGCGGAGGTCCTTGAGTTCTTTCTCGAGACCTTCACGATAGTCAGGCTTGGAGTTGCTGTCGATGGAGTTCTGAGCCTCAATACCGTCGGCTACACTCTTGTAGAGTTGCTTCATGACTGGCTTGATGGCATCGTGGAATGGAGTCATCCAGTCGAGAGCACCGCGTTGTGCTGTAGTGGAGCAGTTTGCATACATCCAGTCCATTCCCTTTTTAGCCACGAGCGGCATAAGCGACTGAGTAAGTTCCTCAACTGTCTCGTTGAATGCCTCAGATGGGGTATGTCCATTTTCACGGAGCACTTCATACTGGGCGAGGAACAGACCCTGGATTGCACCCATAAGGCTACCACGTTCACCTGTAAGGTCGCTATAAGCCTCGCGCTTGAATGTAGTCTCGAAAATATAGCCTGAGCCAATACCGATGGCGAGGGCAAGCGTGCGCTCAAGTGCTTTGCCTGTATAGTCCTGCTCGATGGCATAGCTTGAATTCAGACCGCGACCTTCGAGGAACATTGTGCGGAGCGATGTGCCGCTTCCCTTGGGAGCCACAAGAATAACGTCTACGTCTGCCGGAGGCACAACACCTGTGCGTTCGGGCCAAGCAATAGCAAAACCATGTGAGAAGTAGAGAGCCTTGCCAGCAGTCAGATGCTGTTTGATTGTAGGCCATACAGAAAGAACTGCAGCATCAGAAAGAAGACACATAATGATAGTGCCCTTCTCACAAGCCTCCTCGATAGAGAAAAGAGTCTTGCCCGGCACCCAACCATCGGCAACTGCCTTGTCATAAGTCTTGCCTTCACGCTGCCCAACAATTACGTTAAAACCATTGTCTCGGAGATTGAGGCTCTGGCCTGGTCCCTGCACACCGTAACCAATCACAGCGATAGTTTCATCTTTCAGTATCTCACGTGCTTTCTCAAGAGGAAATTCCTCTCTTGTGACAACAGTCTCCTCGACTGCTCCAAATTTCATTTTTGCCATAACTTTATAATAATTTAGAATTTTTAATTTAGAATTTAGAATTTTTTTGATTAATTGGGCTTATTAGGCCAATTATGCTTATTAGTCTAATTAGTCCAATTGGGCTTATTGAGCTTATTGGCCAATTTATTCTTTAGTCTTTGCTCTTTTTTCGAGGAATTCGTCTACAAGTTCGCGCGATGATCGTGTCACTGCTATGCGCCCTGACCTTACGAACTGGCGGATTCCAAAAGGCTTCAGATGATCGTAGAGTTCCTTTATCTCGTGGGTGTGACCGGTTTTCTCGAATACTGTATAGTCGGGATGAATCTCAAGCACTCTGGCTCCATGCTTTCTGACTATCTCCTCAATGTTCATATTGACCACATTTTCCGTAGGCACCTTGTAAAGGGCAACTTCCTGAAATAGGATTTCATCATCAGTATACAAAAAAGCCTTTATCACATCTATTCGCTTTTCTATCTGCTTCACTACATGCTCCATCATAGGTCGGTTTGACCGGCAAGTGATCGTAAACTTATGAACTCCCTCAATAGAACATGCACTCACTGTCAAACTATCAATATTGAGACAGCGGCGGCTGAATATCATGGATATCTGATGCAGCAGAGTTACTCTGTTTTCAGTAAACACTGAGATTGTAAACAATTGTTCTTCCATAGCTTCAGACAGGTTTATAGTATTCAGATTCATTGAGCAATATCTCATCTACTCCATTTCCTCCAGGAGTCATAGGGAATATCATGTCAGTCTCATCTATGTTGACATTCAATAGATAAGCCCCTTCATTCTTACGCATTTCTTCTATGGCAGCATCAAGATGTTTTGCGTCAGCCACATCAGTTGCTTTGATGCCGTATGCAGCTGCAAGCATCTTGAAATCCGGATTCACCATAGGAGTGCTGCTATAACGGCTCTTATAGAACAGGTGTTGCCATTGGCGGACATTCCCCAAGAAGTTATTGTTGAGCAATACAATCTTCACTGCCACTCCATATTCCATAATCATTCCAAGTTCTTCGATTGTCATTTGCAATCCACCGTCTCCACAGAAGAGTACCACTTCCCTATTGGGCTCTCCGATTTTTGCACCAATGGCTGCTGGAAGTCCATAACCCATGGTTCCAAGTCCACCGGAAGATATCAGACTACGTGTTTTATTGAATTTGGAATATTTTACGGCAAACATCTGATTCTGACCCACATCGGTAACAACAATCGCATCATTGCCAAAAGCTTCACTCACTTTTCTGATTACGCCTCCCATTAGCATCTTGCCATTAGGAGCATCGCATGCAAGTTCGCGAGCCATTACGCGCTCTTCTTCTACGCGTCGATGCTGGTCGAAAGATGCGCGCCAGTCTTTTCTTGATTTCTTTTCAATTAAGGGCAACAATGCCTCAAGAGCCTTACGCGCATCAGAATGCACATGAAGGTCGCACTTGATCATCTTGTCAAATTCACTTTCGTCAATGTCAATATGTATTATCTTAGCATTTGGCGCATATTTCTTTATGTCGCCCGTCACTCGGTCGTCGAAGCGCATGCCTACGGCAAGTATAAGGTCGGCACGGTTGGTGTTGATATTTGGACCCAAGTTGCCATGCATGCCAAGCATCCCTACATATTGAGGATGGTCTGAGGGGATGGAAGAGAGTCCCAACATGGTGGTTGCGACTGGAAGTTCTCCCTTTTCTACAAGTTCCGAAAGCACTTTCTCAGCCTTTGATATCATGATTCCATGTCCGGCAAGCACCAATGGGCGCTCTGATTCGTTGATGAATCGGGCGGCTTCTTCTATCACTTCCTTATCTGGCTCCGGATCAGAGTTATAGCTGCGTATGAATGGAACTGTCTGTTTTTCGTAGACTGCCATTCCGACTTGCGCATCGCGCGCAAGGTCAATCACGACAGGACCCGGACGACCCGAATTAGCGATGAAGAATGCACGGCTCAAAGCCGGGGCTATGTCTTCGGGGCGACGCACCTGAAGTGCCCACTTAGTGACCGGAAGCACACTGGATATCACATCACTTTCCTGAAATGCATCCTTCCCGAGCATGGCACTACCCACCTGGCCTGAAATAGCAACAATTGGAGTGCTGTCCATCAAGGCATCTGCCAAGCCAGTAAGAAGATTCATTGCGCCTGGACCGGATGTAGTGATTACTACTCCTGTCTTCCCAGTCGCACGAGCATATCCCTCCGCGGCATGAATAGCCCCTTGCTCATGGCGCGCAAGATAATGGCGCACACCCTGCTCATTCTCATATATCTTATCATATACCGGCATTATCTGCCCACCGGGATAGCCGAACATACATTCTACCCCATTGTCGGCCAAAGCACGGATCAATATCTCCGAACCGGTTATCTTCTCTTCCATATCAAATTTTTATAGTAAAATCGTAAAACCACAAGCTTACAATTCAGTTCTCACCCCTCCTTTATCGGCAGAAGTGACATTGGCTGCATATGCCTTAAGCGCACGGCTTACATGGCGGTCGCGTCCACGCGGAGTGAAAGCCTCTTTTCCAAAAGCCTCTTCTTCTTTACGGCGAGTTGCCAATTCTTCGTCTGTGAGCCTTACATTAATGCTTCTTGCAGGAATGTCAATGTCAATGATGTCGCCATCACGCACGAGCCCGATATTGCCTCCGGCTGCCGCTTCCGGAGATACATGACCGATAGAAAGTCCGGATGTGCCGCCAGAGAAACGTCCGTCTGTGATCAATGCACATTCTTTCCCAAGGTGCATGCTCTTGATATAGCTGGTAGGATAAAGCATCTCTTGCATTCCCGGCCCCCCTTTCGGGCCTTCGAAAGTGATGACTACCACATCGCCACTCTTGATCTTGCCACCAAGAATACCATCGACAGCCTCATCTTGGCTATGGAATACTTTTGCCGGACCTGAAAAGCGGAATATACTTTCATCCACTCCCGCAGTCTTTACTACACATCCATCTTTGGCTATGTTGCCGCGAAGCACTGCAAGACCTCCATCCTTCACATAAGCATGGTCGCAATCGCGTATGCAACCTTTTTCGCGGTCAGTATCAAGTTCACGATACATGAGTGGTTGGCTGCCAGCCTCAGTGGTATGCACAAGCCCTGGTGCGGAACGCCACAGGATATCTGCTTCTTCAGTGTACGCATCACCTCCGATGGCATATTTGGAAATTGCTTGAGCAAGTGTAAGACCATCCACACGCTTCACCGACGTGTCGATAAGCCCCTTATCCGCAAGCTGCTTCATAATTGAGATGATGCCTCCGGCACGATTTACGTCTTCCATATGATAATTGGAATTCGGAGCCACTTTGCAAAGCACCGGAACTTTTCTGGAAAGGGCATCTATGTCGTCAAGCGAGAAGTCAACTCCTCCCTCATTAGCGATTGCAAGCAAGTGAAGCACTGTATTTGTGCTTCCTCCCATGGCTATATCAAGCGACATTGCATTGAGAAATGCCTGACGGGTGGCAACATTTCGCGGCAAAACCGAATCATCACCATCACGATAATATCGGAAAGCATTCTCCACAATCATTTTGGCTGCTTCTTTGAAGAGTTTCATTCGGTTGACGTGTGTGGCAAGCACTGTTCCATTGCCAGGGAGTGCTAAGCCAATTGCCTCGTTAAGAGAGTTCATAGAGTTGGCGGTAAACATTCCGGAGCATGAACCACATGTAGGACAACCCTCCTTTTCCAACACTTCCACATCGCTGTCTGCGACAGAAGGGTCGGCGGAATCAATCATAATATCTATAAGGTCAAGTTTCCGATCTCCAGCCCTGCCAGCCTCCATTGGTCCTCCCGATACAAACAGAGTAGGAATATTCAGACGCATTGCAGCCATCAGCATTCCCGGAGTGATCTTGTCACAATTGCTGATGCAGATCATCGCATCCGCCTTGTGAGCATTGACCATATATTCCACTGAATCTGCGATAAGATCGCGCGATGGGAGGGAATAGAGCATTCCATCGTGTCCCATAGCGATTCCGTCGTCAATGGCAATAGTATTAAACTCAGCAGCATAGCAACCGAGTGACTCTATTTCTTTCTTAATAATTTGTCCGATTTCGTGAAGATGTGTATGTCCGGGCACAAACTGAGTGAATGAATTGACAATGGCAATGATAGGTTTGCCAAACTGCTCCTCTTTCATTCCGTTGGCTCTCCAGAGGGCGCGGGCTCCTGCCATGCGCCTTCCTTCGGTTGTGGCCTGACTTCTCAACTGATTTACCATAAGATTTTTCCTGATTTAAAATGCAAAGTTACATTTTTTTATCAATCTTTCCAAATCTTAAGACAAAATAATTCCCAAATCCCTAATTTTTCTACTCAATCTTATACTGTTCCGGCTATATTTTTATCTTTTTTTTATTAATATTGGGCTAAGAGCCCATCTCATAAAAATTTAGCGGAGCCAGGAGGAGGGGTTTTGCTTTTCGCGGCCTTTCCAGACTTCGAAGTGGACGGAGCCGCGGCGCGAATCGTCAGGGTCATGGCCTGCTGTGCCCAACTTCTGACCTGCCCCAACTGATGTGCCAACGGATACATCAGTCGATGCCAGATTGCCATAAACTGTATAATAATCTCCATGATTGACAATCACAACAGTGCCATATCCTGCCACTTTGTATACTCCCGACACTTTTCCACCACACACCGACTTGACAGTTGCTCCCATGGCCACCTCCGCATCTATGCCAGGATTGTCGTATTCTATCTCGGGAAGTTCCGGCATCGCATGGCGACCAAATGGATTGGTTATTCTCCAACTTCCTTCTACCGGCCGGGGCAAACTTCCCCTGAGACTTGCGAAATTGACATTTGAATAAGATTCCGTAGACTTTTTCTCTACGTTTTTAGGACTGACAGCAGGTGCTGATTCTTTGCCCTTTGAGGGTTGCTTTACGTTGTCTTCTTCCCGCTTTTTGCGGTCTTTCTTTGTTCGTGCAGACTTCTCACTATTTTTAGTCCTTTCTTTTTCAGTCCTCTTGGTTTCTTTATCCGTCTTTCTGTCAGATCCACCGACATCCGACTTTTTCTCTGTCTCCTTCTTTACGTTAGCAGCCTTTTCTGCCGCCGCTTTCTCTGCCGCCGCTTTTTCCGCGGCCGCTTTCTCTGCAGCTTTGCGCTCTGCCTCTGCTTTTTCCTTGGCTATACGCTCTGCCTCAGCCTTTTCACGGGCCTTGCGCTCTGCCTCAGCCTTTGCCTGCTCTTGCGCAATCAGGGCTGAAATAGTCTCTTTCAGTCGGTTTGCCTCATTCTGTTTTGCCACAAGATGAGCATGCAATGCATCTCCATTCTGACGAAGTTTGGCTACAAGAGATTCCTGCTTTCGATGATTTTCTTCCAATTTTGCCTGTGATTCTGTCAGTTGTCCGAGAGTTACAGTCTGCGCATCCTTAACTTCAGCAAGGTGATTGCGCTCACTGTCAAGTTGCTTTATCTTCTCATCAATATCAGCACTTTTCTTGTCTTTCCATGCCGAAAATTGACGCATGTAGCGTATTCTACGCATCGCTTGGTTGAAATTTTCTGAAGCAAAGATAAATGCAAGCGTTGACTGATTCTTCTTTGTCAGACGCATTTTCTTTACTGCCTTGAGGTATTCTTCACGCATAAGTTTAAGGTCTGCCTCATTCTTTGTGATCTCGTCACCGAGCGATGATATCTCCTTGTTGAGTGTTGAGACCTTTTTTTGCAATCCCTCCACCTTCGTGCGTCCTGTGGAAATCTCTGACGAAAGTCTGTTAAGATCAGAAAGACCGGTCTTTATCTCTTGCTCATTGAGTTTTATCTTCTCCTTTGTCTGCTGGATATCTCTTTGGGCAGCTTCTTGCAGTCGCTTTGCTTCAGCCGAAGATTGAGGAGTGGAGGCTTTTTTCTGCGTGAAAGAAGCCTTTTTCTGGTTGGATGTTTTCTTGGGATTTGAAGCCTTTTTCTGATTGGATGTATTCTTGGATGCAGATGTCTTTTTCTGATTGGATGTGGACTTTGACGATGAAGTCTTTTTCTTCTTCGAAGTAGCAGTTTTGTTCTGGGCATATGCAGTCACTACAAAATCAGTTGCAGGGATAGTCATAGCAAGCAGCAACACCCCAACAGCGACACAGAATCGAGAGCGCATCAGTGGAATCAAACCAAATATCTTTTCAGAAGGGAACCGCATCCTTTTATTTGTAATTAATCATTTATCATTTATGATTGTTGAAGTTTATTATTGACTTAAAACTTCAACAATTGCTTAAAGTCAACTTTCCGATATTTTCCGGCAAGAGGCGTAAATTCCAGTGGAGTCGGATTATAGTCAGGATAAGAGAGTTCCAATTCTCCTTGGATTTTTTTCTTAGGAAGATTCACCTCCAGTCCTAATGTCCACCCCTGATTTCCATAGAGATACTTTGTCTCCAACACAATTCCTACTTTCTTAAGCATCAGTACAAACGAACGCAACTGCCAGCATGATGAATCCATCACAAATCCATAATCCGTCCCCTCCACTTGCAAATCAGAATTGGGATAGATCAAAGCATTATCCTCAGGCATTGAAATCCATTGTGAATCGTATGCCATCTCGCGTGTCAATCGCCCATTTCCCGGAAACGCTACCTGACCCAACAATATGTCTTGAAGATCGCGAAGATAGGCTTTTGTGTCAACTCCCAGTCCAGCCAATGGTTGGGCGTTGTAAGTACGCGTATGCTTATTTATCAACACTATTGAATCCGGACACGCCTCAAGACGAGCCACTTCTCCGAAAATAGAAGCTCTGGCTGAAAGTATTATAGACTCCCCTCTCTTCATGTAGACCTTGACGTTGACGCGCATCGGAAGCACATCGAGCTGCAATCGTCCTTGCATTGAAAGATCGGTCCATTCAGAATCGTAGTTTGCAATGATTGAGTCAGCTGCCACAGCAACTTCATCCACTGCCATAAGCATTGAGCCATCAGGACGAGCCGGAGCAGGAGCCAATTCTTCTGACGGTTCTCCCGGCGGGCAAATCGCAATAGAGTCAGAAGCCGTCTGTGCAGCCACATCCATTGCAGCACATAATATTCCAAATGCCACAACAATTTTTTTCATCCAACCCATTTTTATCTTTTATCTTTAGTCTTTAATCTTTTTATTCTTCACCTTCTCCCCTATCTCCTTATTATCCTTATCAAGGTCGAGAGCCTTCTTCCAACTTTCTACAGCACTTGTCTTCTGGCCATTGCGATACTGTATGTCGCCAAGATGATCCCAAAACTCAGCAGCCGCCTCATCGCCGGGAGCCAATAGGTCGATGGCCTTCTCCTGAATCTCAAGGGCTTCTGTGTATTCACCTTTCAGATAAAGTATCCATGCTAAAGTGTCAAGATATGTTGAACTTTCAGGTTGGTCAAAGACTGCTTTTCTACTCAATTCCTCGGCCTTGACAAGATCGCCTCCTCCGAGTGCAAGATAATAAGCATAGTTATTGAGCACCATGGCACTTTCAGGATTAAGAGCCAATACCACATCATACTCTCTCATGGCGCGGTCGATGTCTTTAGTCTTGAAACTGCCGTCGCCAACCATTTGGAAAATATCTGCCACTTTCATGAGTGATTCATATGATATTTTTCCTGCTTTCTGAAGAATAGTCTGCGCATCATCCGTTATGAGAGCTCCAGGGAGTTCATTATCAAGCATCCCTTGGTAAGCTTCCCTCGCCTTCTCATATTCTCCATCCATCGACAATGCTGTGCCATACACTAAAAGCAGACCCGGGGAAGGATCAGGAAGCTTCTCAAACGCCTTTTCACATGTAGCCACGGCATCCTTATATTTACTGTCGGAGAAGTAAAAATGAGCCAGTCTCAACCAATAATCCTGGTTTTCAGGTTCCAGGTCGGTTGCATATGACATCAATTCTTCAGCGCGAGCAAAGTCTCCGACTGCAGCAGAATACTGGGCACCAAGATCAAGCACTTGGGGTTCGTGAGGATACAGACGCAGCAGTCCATCAAACAGACGTGCTCCGCGACGAGAATCTGCAGTGGTGTCTGCAATGATATTCTGCATATACCGCTTCATCATGTCGAGTTTCTCATCGAGCATTATATTTTCGCTCAATATGGCATCACTGCTCTTTTTATCATACATTGCTGAGTCTCCTTGTTGGAGATAATAGTTAGCGAGAGTCAGTTTCACTCTGCCGTCGTCCGGGTCAAGAGCCTCAGCTCTCTGATAGCACACCAATGCAGAGTCATTCATCTCCAATGCCTCCATCGCATTACCCCTTATCAGAAGGTATTCCGTACTGAGAGGATGTTCTTTTATAAGACGCTCGCTTTCATTGAGAATGCCGACGGTGTCTCCTTTCATAAACATGAGGGAAAACTTACGCAAAGATATGTCGGGATCATTACCCTCAATCCTCTCATAACGTTCGATTGTCTTTATGGCTTTATCCGCATCTTGCTTCGCTGCATAATACTGGGCAAGTTGCAAAAGGATTCCGCTTTTGTCAGCCGCAAGGGTATCACTTCTTTCAGCCACTCTTATCGCCTCGTCAAGATTCCCCATACGGGCCGCAAGATAGGAATAGTTCATTGCTTCCTCCGTCTCTTCGGGGAACTCATCTATGAAAGGCTTCATCATGGATATTGATCGTCCCACTTCGGCAGGAGAGGTCAGAGTGTCATTGCGAAGAGTCATGCGCATGAGGGCGTACATGTAGTTTGCCTCGGCATAGTCTGGATCGGTCTGCGCAGCCTTTTTGATAAGTTCATATGCCTCAGAGGGTCTTCCCTCTGCCATCGCCACACTTCCTTCTACATAGTAATATCGAGCCTTAGCCCTATTTGCTTCGGCCGACTTGACGGTTTTGGCGGCGACAGCTCCGAAAGTGCCCAATAGCACCATCACCGCAATTAATATCCTTATATATCTTTTAATCATATTTCTTCTTTATTCAATATCTTCAAACTGCAAATTTACTACTTTTTTTTCAAACGTTGTCAGTAAAATTTCATTTTCATTAAAATTAACAGTTGTGATTATTGAATTTTTCCTAATTTTGCATCTACAGTTATTTTTTTTCGTATTGCGATGCAGTATTCAGGATCTCCCGGTATCTTATCAGATGTGCGACACATTGAACTTGATATCGACAATCAGACACTCTTGGAAGAGTGCAGGCGTGGTGATAGAGAAGCCATGAGTATTCTCTACACCCGCTTCGCTCCTCGCATGATTCATGTGATATCGCGATATGTCAATGACCGCGATAGCGCTCAAGATATTCTGCATGATGGTTTCATAGCAGCTTTTACGCGTCTCGATACTCTTAGAGAAGCTGAAAAAATCGAGTTCTGGCTCGCCACTATAATGAAAAATCTCTCGTTGAAGTACCTGCAGGCTCAGACTGTGACATCAATCCTTGAGGAAATTCCCGATACTATCGAAGAACCGGAAATTGACAACATTCTTGATTTTGACACTCTCGAATCTCTCATCAGGAAACTTCCCGAAGGCTACCAAAAGGTATTCAGGCTCGCTGTTCTTGAAAACAAATCACACAAAGAGATTTCCGAAATACTTGGTATTGCGCCAAATTCATCATCATCCCAACTTTTCCATGCCAAACTTCGACTTCGCGAGTTGATAAAGGATTATCAACTTCGTGCGGGTCTTATCTCATTGCTGCTCTTGCTTGCATCTTCAGGCATCCTCTTTTTTTACCGACAAAACAATATTCTGCCGGGTTCTGATCGTCTTGCGGCTGATTCTATGCCTAAGAAAAAGATTTCCAAACCTGGCAACGATTCTCAATCAGCGAAAGAAGATTCTTCTGAAAAGATATCCGTATCTCACTCAATCGTCAAATTCCCAAGCACTTCCGTGCCTATTACAGTATGCCAACCAATTTCAATTACATCTACCATTATCCCATCTGGTAATAATGCCGAGGAGGATTCCATTTCCACTGAGGGAACTGAAAGCGATAAGAAAAGGAATATTAGTGAAGACATTGATGAGACCAACTATGAAGATCGTCTCTTCGCCGACTTGCCAGACAAGATAGCAAAAGACAAAGGCTGGTCTGCCGGAATCTCATTCGCACCTGGAATGTTGAGTTTCAATAACTCAACTGATGAATACTTTGCCAATGATCCTTCATACTCTAATCCGGGAATTACTAATCCCGGCACTGATCCAAAACCTGACGACGAAGCACCATCTCCTGCCAAGTTGCCTCCTTTGCCTAATGATATCGTAAGTTCTCTCAGGTCTGCACCTCGTCGTCATCACTTGCCAATAACATTCTCACTCACTGCCGAGAAGCACATCTCATCATGGCTCGGTATCGAGTCGGGCATCGCATATTCATATCTTCATACTGACTTTGAAAGATATAAGGAGCCATCCACATGCCATTGGCATTATCTCGAGATTCCACTGAAGGCAAATCTATATGCTTACTCTTCTCAACACATAAAGTTGTATGGTTCTTTAGGAGGAAAGGTATCTATTCCTGTTTACTCCTATGCGCAAATGGCTCCAAGTTCCAATATCCAAAGTGGCACCTTCAGGTCGAAAGTTGTTTGGTCGGCAGGGGCAAGCATCGGGGCTGCATTCCGGCTCTCCAATCACCTCGACATTTTCATTGAGCCATCCCTCAACTACCACTTCCCCCAAGAATGCACCATCCCCAACATCTGGACCGACGACGAGCCATGGAGCATCTCCATCCCCATCGGCCTCCGCTTCAACTGGTAATAAGGAATATTATAACTCTAAGAATCTTTTCATATTTTTGATTCTTTGACTTTAGGAGGATATATATTAAAGCCCATCTCATGAGGATTTGAGATGGGCTATTCATGTTATGTTCATATCAGGTGGCAGTGCATCAGGTGGCCATCGGAGTCGCGGAGATGCATGCCGTTGCCTTCGCAATAGCGCCAAAAAGAGCAATCGGCACATTGACCGGTCTTCATCCATTTTCTATCCCGATATGGTTGAAATTTATTCTGCCAGACTTCCCAAAGGTCATCTTTATAAATATTACCTTGCCGATAGTCGGCGCGTATGCTTGGGCAAGCCCCTATTCCTCCGTCCAAAAGCACAGACGCCACTGACACTCCAGCCTGGCAACTGAAGAAATTATCTCGCGCTATTCCCTCATAACTTCCAAGGAAACCCTCACAGCAGAAAGAGGCCTTGATGCGACCCTCCTTCCGAGTATCCTTGATAAATTCCATCAGAGTCTTCATATCCTCTTTCCCCATCTTAAATTCGTCATAGTTGGCAGCTCGCCCGGATGGGAAAATAGTAAAGAGTCGCCATGCTTTCACACCGCATGAGATTAGATGCTCCTTAATTTCAGAAAGATGGTGAAGAGTGCGTTGGTTTACGCATGTCACCACATCGAAATTGATATCAGGTGTAGATGCCACCATCCGGATAGCCGAAGTAGCACGATCAAATGAGGCTGGATGGCAGCGCATCCAATTGTGGTCATCTTTCAGACCATCAAGGCTTATTGTCATGGCATGAAGCCCTGCTCTGCGAAGACTTTGGAATCGTTCAGGAGTGAGTGCAAGCCCATTTGAGACGAATCCCCATGGATATCCACGGTCGTAAAGTTGACGCCCAACATATTCAAGATCCTTTCTAAGAAGCGGTTCTCCTCCAGTGATTACAATATTAACATAGTTTGGGTTGATGTGAGGAGTCAGACTGTCGATAACTTTCAGGAAATCTTCAGCAGGCATATCAGGGATTTTCGAAGCGCTTTTGCAATCACTGCCGCAATGACGGCAAGATAGATTGCAGCGCCAAGTGCACTCCCAGAATAGTTGTCGAAGTGGGTGCTCCTTACATTTTTCTTGCTTTATCTTTCGGAAAAGTTCCAGACCAATTCGCTGTCGGAGTGAAAGGCTTTTCATTCTTCAATATCTTTTTCTTTCAATTTGAAATTGACTGTGGCTGTGGCATGCCCCCTATCCCAAGCATCATTTTTGTCGGCATCCTTGTATTCCATCTTGATCACCACTGAATCAGGCTCAAGATTATTCTGAACTGGGATACATACTACTTTTAAGGAATCCGGAAGGCCAAAAGATTTTATCTCATAATCTCCTTTAGCATCAGTTACTGCAATCAAATTGGATAGATATGAAGGATAGCGTGGACCAGTCACTCTTATCTCAGCATCCTCAATGTCGTTGCCTTCTTCATCGGTTACTGAGCCTTTGATTTCAAATCTTCCATTCGGCATTCCATACATAAGTGGATAATCTGGCTCCTCAGGTGATGACGAGCAGCTGAATCCTAAGAATGACAATAGTACACTGCAAATGCTTGCTAAGAAAGCAGAGATGCGTCTGTTGATAAGTTTCATAATAGATGTTTTTTAATGATTCTATCTTTTAGATACATCATCAGTGCCAATACTGCATGCAAGAAATAAAAAAAACGCTTTTTATTTGTGCTTTCTGTGGAGATACCAGTGCAGGCAACCTACGAAGATGGCTCCCCCGATGATATTGCCGATAGTCGCCGGAAGAAGGTTGCACCAAAGACTCTCTCCTATCCCAATCGGGGCACCCTCCAGCATCGCAAGCGGAAGATAAAACATGTTGGCTATGCAATGCTCATAACCCAATACCACAAAAGCCATTACCGGCAACCAACATCCCAATGCCTTTTCCAACAGGTTATGGCCCGACAGCGCGAGCCAAACTCCAAGACATACAAACCAGTTGGCACCAATTCCTTTCAAAAGCACCACTCCCCAAGGCATTGA
>CAZCZX010000014.1:0-23679 GCA_964503095.1 uncultured Sangeribacter sp. | reverse complement strand
CTCACCCTTGGAAAAATCGCGATCCACGTTTCTATAAGATATTTGGATATGATGGAGCCCAGATTGTAAAGGATGATCAGGGCAAACTCGAAGAAGAAGTAAAATATGCAAGTCTTTACAGCAAAGGTGATATGCGTAACCATGGAGGTGGCAAGGCAAATCAGACCGGTTTTGTAGAGCTCAAGTGGATTCCTCTTGTTGCTAAACAGTGTGGTACTTATAATGAGTATGAAATCTGTATGGCTTTAAGTTTCATGCGTCTGGCAGATGTGTATCTTCTCTATGCAGAAGCTGTGGCTAACGGCTATGGATCTCCGACTTCTAAAGCTCAGAGTTTCGGCATGACAGCGGTGGAGGCAGTGGACAAAATACGTGCACGCGCTGGGGTTCCTGGTGTTAATTCAAAATATCTTGGATCTACGGAATCATTCATGAGCGAGTTACGTCGCGAACGCGCCGTAGAGTTAGCATTTGAGGGTCACCGTTTCCATGATCTTCGTCGCTGGCTTCTCTTGACAGAACGACCTTATACATATAAGACTCGTCTTGAATTTGACCGTGCTCCAGGTATTGACTATGCAAATCCAACGGAAAATCGCGTAGTGAATATCAGAGAAGAGATTATACTTGAACGTCAGCTTGAGGAGCGTCATTATTGGCTCCCTCTACCAACAGCCGACGTAAACATATATCCTGAATTCGGGCAGAATCCGGGTTGGTAAACCAACTAATCAAAACATCTTGCAATGAAAACTATAATAAAAAATATAGGATGCTCTGTCATGTTGGCCACATCTGCCGCTTTTGCGGCGCAGGCTCAGATTGCCACAGGCGACAGCCTCGTGCATGTCGCTTTCCAGACTAAGGAGGCTGGCGATGTGATTACTGCAGTGCAGCAGGTTGATTATGAGCAGCTGATAAAAAAGAACTTCACGGAGAGCGCTCTCGACGGTAGCCTTATGTCACTTATGGGGCCTGCAAGTTGGGGACAGTCTGCTCTCGTGCTCGTAGACGGCATGCCTCGTGACGCCGCAGACCTAAAACCTTCCGAAATAGAAAGTATCAGCTATCTTAAAGGAGCGGCTGCTGTGGCTCTTTATGGAAGCCAGGGAGCCAAGGGCGTTACTCTCATCACTACCAAGCGAGGTCTTAACCAGAGAATGACCATTGATTTCCGCGCTACAACAGGTATCAATGTGCCTAAGAACTATGATCAGTATCTTGATGCTGCAAGCTATATGACTCTATATAACGAGGCATGTCGAAATGACGGTATCTCTGAGAGATATGATGCAGCGACAATTTACAACACTGCGGCCGGGACTAATCCTTACCGATATCCAGATCAAAGATATTATAATGACAAATATCTAAGGAAAAACTCATTCTGGTTTGGCCTCAATGGCCAAATTCGTGGAGGTAATGAGAAGACTCGTTATTATCTGAATGTGGGACTGAACCGTAATAACGGAATGATAAAAGTTGGCAACCACAAGAAAGATAACGATCTGCGTTTCAATGTTCGTGGTAATGTAGATATGACCATAACCAACTGGCTGACCGGCTTTACTAACGCATCCATGGTGGTCAACGACTCTTATAGCTCAAGAGGCGACATCTGGGGTATGGCTTCAGGAACATGGCCTAATAGATTCTCAGTGCTTCTTCCAGTAGATATGATCGATCCCAACAACGCCTCTCTTCAGGATATGATCAAATCTGCTACACTCATAGATGGGAAATATCTTCTCGGTGGAACATCGAGCAACTCTACCAACGCCATCGCGGATTCATATGAGGCTGGCTACATAAAGAACAAGACACGCTCATTTACATTCGATGTCGGTCTTAACTTTGACTTGAAAAGAATACTGAAAGGTCTGACATTTAAGACAGCGTTTGGAATTGACTATCGCTCTTTCTATAGCGAGGGATTCAGTGAGGGCTATGCAGTGTATGAGCCAACCTGGGCTAACGTCAACGGACAAGATATGATTATTGGACTTAATAAGCATGGAAATGATACAAATTCCACGAATGAGTTCGTAGGAGAATCTACCTATTATCAGAACATGCAGTTCCGCGCCCAGTTTGACTACAACCGTATTTTTGCCGAGCGCAACTATTTCGACGCTGTTCTCCTCGGATGGGGATATCAACGCAGCAATTCAGCAGACGCAGACCACAACAACAGTGCTTATCATAAGAATACTAATGTGAATGCAGGCCTGGAATTAAGCTATAACTACGACCATCGTTACTATGCGACTCTTACTGGAGTACTCGTGCATTCAAGCAAACTCGCTCCTGGACATCGCAACGCATTCTCTCCAGCAGCTACTATAGCCTGGAGACTTGGACAAGAAAAGTTCGTACGCGAGAATGCTGGTTGGATCGACGATCTGAAGATTATGGCTTCTGTTGCAAATCTGCATCAGGACATCGATATCAGCGATTGGTATATGTGGGCAGGCTATAATAAATACAAAGGCGGCTGGTTTACTTGGCGCGATGGAAACAGCGGAGGCTGGACGACAGCCCCAATGCGTAGTGATAATTTCGATCTTACGTTTATCACCCGTAAGGAGTTCCGTGTAGGACTTGACGCAAGTCTACTATCCGGTCTCGTAAAGCTGAATGCAAACTGGTTCACCTATGACCAGAATGGCGGACTTACTCAGGGTACGGCATCAATCGTTCCATCCTTTATGAATCAGTATGATGCTTCTTTCCTATCATGGATGAATTATAATAACGAGCGTCGCTCCGGCTTCGACTTCTCTCTTAATCTTAACAAGAAATTTGGAGAGGTTGAACTTGGTGTAGGTTTCTCAGGTCTTTATCTAACCGATAAATACACAAGACGCGACGAAATGCCTGCAGAGAAATATCTTGCCACAGTCGGACGTCCTCTCAGTTCAAGTTTTGGATATATATGTGAGGGATTCTTCGAGACTCAGGAAGAGATTGACAACCGTGGTATCCGTCAGACATTTGGTGGAACTCTTCGTCCAGGCGACCTCAAGTATAAGGATGTCAACGAAGACGGCGTTGTCGATAGCAACGACCGAGTATATCTTGGCAACTGGAATCCAAAGTTCAATTTTGGTATTAACCTTACTGCCAAGTGGCGTGGATTCACTCTCTTCGTATGGGGAACTGGGCAAACCGGTGGCATAGGATTCAAAAATAATTCCTACTACAACAACGGAGGAGACAGCAAATACACTGAGAATGCATGGTATCGTTGGACACCAGAAACTGCATCTACCGCGCTTTATCCTCGTCTCACAACCGGCTCAACAAACAACAACAACCAGACTTCAACATTCTGGAGATATAAGACCGACCGATTCAATATCGGCAGGGTACAGCTGACATACGACCTTCCGGCTTCGATCTTTACAGGTAAGGTTGTAAGTGGCCTGAGCGTATACATCCAGGGAGATAACCTCGCAGTCATCTCAAAGGAACGTAAGGAAATGGAACGTGCCTACAGCTGGGGTCCTCAAACAAGGTCTTACAACATAGGTGCACAGATTACTTTCTGACATTTTAAATCGACAGAAAATCATGAATAAGAAAACATTATATTCTGCGCTGTGCGTGCTTGCCTGCGGAGTGTTTACAAGCTGCGACGATGTCTTTACTCCAGCAAACGACAACCTCTCCGACATAAGCCAGATGCAGACCAATTCACAGTTCGCACATGGTTTCCTACTTCACATCTATAGAAATGTGCCTGGATACTATGACAACAGTGAGTATGCTACCGACGATGCGGTGACAAGCGACAAGAACAACAACTTCAGTAATATCGCTAAAGGAGGCTGGACAAGTTCTAACAATCCGGTATCAGTCTGGGATCGCTATTTCAATAATATCCAGAACCTCAATATGTTTCTGGAGAATGAGCCGACCGTGACATGGGCTGAGGATCCTATAGTGGCTAAACTGTTCAGTATGAGATTCGTGGGCGAGGCTCATGGTCTGAGAGCTCTCTTCATGTATTATCTTTTAAGAAATCATGCCGGTTACACATCCGATGGCAGACTGATGGGAGTCATGAAACTTGACAGATATCTGACTTCATCCGACGACTATAATATTCCCCGAGCTACTTTCAGGGAGTGTATAGACATGATACTCTCAGATCTTGATATAGCGGAAGCTAATCTCCCTGTTGAGTTTGAGAATATTCCAAACGACAGCCCGGTTCCGGCTCCTTTCGATCAGGTGACTGACAATATTGGCCTTTACAACCGTGTGATGGGCGAGTATGGACGCCAAATGATAAGCCGTACTATCGCAAGGGCAATACGCTCACGTGTGACTCTGCTCGCTGCCAGTCCTGCTTTTGAAGAATCTGGTATAGAATGGAGCTCAGCCGCTGACGCAGCGGCATCAGTGCTTGATGCAATCGGCGGAATCTCTGGAATGGATCCCCAAGGTATAACATATTATTGTAATACCAAGGAGATTGACGATCTAAGTGAAGGTAAATGTACTAAAGAGATTTTATGGAGAGCAAACACCAGTGATAACCGTAATCAAGAGAGCGAACATTTTCCACCTTCTCTTTACGGAAATGGACGTATGAATCCTACACAAAATCTTGTTGATGCATTCCCTATGGCAAATGGGTATCCGATCTCCGATTTAAGAAGTGGTTATAATGAGGAAAGTCCATATTCCGGAAGAGACCCAAGACTTTACTCATATATTATCTTCAACGGAGCTTCCGAAGGTGTTAATAACACTCCTATTTATACTGGAAGTGATGCCACAACCGCCGACGGACTCAATAAACGAGAGACTTCTACCCGCACAGGCTATTATATGAAGAAGCGTCTTCGCATGGATGTCAATTGCAATCCTTCCGGAGCCCAGAATAAAATACATGTTGAGCCACGGTTCCGCTATACGGAGATTTTCCTTAATTATGCCGAGGCTGCCAATGAGGCGTGGGGACCGAAAGGAACTGGAAGCCATGGATACAGCGCCTATGATGTGATTAAGGCCATCCGTTCGCGTGCAGGAATAAAAGATGTAACATATCTCGATGAGTGTGCAGCTTCTAAGGAAAAAATGCGTGAGCTTATTCGCAATGAACGCCGTCTTGAACTATGCTTCGAGAGTTTCCGTTTCTGGGACTTACGTCGCTGGAAGGCTAACCTTAACGAACCAGCAAAGGGCGTGGACATAAATGCCGGAACTTACACTCTGCTTCCAGAGGTTGAGGAGAGAGCGTTCACAAATTTCATGTATTATGGGCCCATACCTCAGCAAGAAGTATTGAAATACAGTAATCTCGATCAGAACGAGGGATGGTGACAACCAAATAAACTACCGAACAGAAATGAAAACAACAAAGCTTTTTACAATAGCGCTTCTAATGGGCGCATCTCTTGCATCCTGCTCGAATTCTGAGAATGAATTCCCAGATTTTGAATATCAGACGGTGTATTTTGCCAAGTATTCGATTGGCCGCACAATTGAGCTTGGGGAGGCGTTCGATATTGATCTTTCACTCGACAACCAGCATAAGTTTCAAGTGAAGGCAGTACGAGGAGGGGCCTACGGCAATAATTCCGACAGGGTGATTCATTATAAAGTGGATCCAACTCTCTGCGACAATCTGTTTTTCACCGAAGACTGGGGCGGACATCAGGTGACTGTTCTTCCAGAAGACTACTACGAAATTGAAGATAAGGATCTTATCATTCCGAAAGGAAGGATTGATGGTGGTATAACCGTGCATCTGACCGATAAATTCTTCAACGACCCCAAGGCAGTAAAATTCAATTATGTACTGCCATTGGTAATGACTGGGGTCGAGGGTACTGATTCAATTCTGCAAGGAAAGAAACTTGTAGAAAATCCAAATAGATTTATCGCTTCAGACTGGAGTGTCGCTCCAAAAGACTACGTGGTCTATTCGCTTCGCTTCGTCAATGAATGGAACGGCACATATCTCCGTCGCGGCGTTGACCATATTACGGTAGACGGTGGACAAGTTACTGATGTCAAGCGTCATCAGAGTTATATTGAGCGTGATGAGGTGGTTTCGGTCTCCACTGCTGCCTACAGAACCTGCGATCTTTCACTGTCCACTCAGTCTGATGCTGATCACAAATATGATTACACTCTGCGACTGAACTTCTCTGAAGACGGCAGCTGCACTGTAACTTCTGCAAACGAAGGAGTATCTGCAAGCGGGTCAGGAAAATTCCTTAAGAAGTCAGAGAAAAAGGCGATAAGCGGTGTCGACAGAGACGGCTTGTATCTTGACTACACAGTGAGCCACCCGGATGGCTGGAGTCTTGCTGTAACTGATACACTCGTGATGCGCGATAGAAATGTTAGCGCCCAGTATCCGGATTTAGAAATAAAGTAAAAAAATGAATCCAATGAAAAAGAATATAATAAACTGGTTGCCGGTGGCTTCTGCATGCCTAATTTTTGCATCTTGTGCAGAGGATTATAAGGAAACTATTCAGTTGCCAGCGAAGCCCGATGACGTCGCTCTTTCAGAACGTCTGGCGTCATATGACGTGCTTACTAAATATTCAGACGATGCTGCTATTAAGATAGGAGTATGCGTTGATCCGGCAGTATTCGCTGCAAAAGAGTTGGCTTACAGTATTGTCAAGACAAACTTCGACCAGGTGGAAAGTGGAGTTAAAATCACCCCTTCCGCATTGATCACCGAAGAAAACGTCTATGACTTTACGCCTCTTTCTGATCTTGTAGAAACTGGTGAGAAGAATGGGATTAACGTTTTTGGACCTGCTCTTTGTTCAAATGTCAATATCCCTTCTACTTATTTGAAGTCGCTGCTTGAGGATATCGTTATCCCTTACCAGCCTTGGAATGAAATGATATTGGTTAACGATTTTGAGAACGATGCAATCGGAACTGCATATGCATCACAGAAGAAAGCAGCAGGCAGTGTCGATGTCAAAGTCATGGAAGATCCACTTGGAGAGCAAGGGAAAGTGCTTGGAGGCACTAAACTTACTATGGATGTCCCTCTTGTTGAGGTGACTCTTCCAGAAGGATTTACTCTTGCTGATGTATCAAGAGTCAAATTGAAATGTCTTTTGCTGGATGGTACTCCAACGTCTGCGAGAATTCAGATTGAAGGTTCCGGCAATAACGACAAGAGTAATCCTTACCAAAGCAAGGGAAAGTGGGAAGAATATGTATTCGACCTTACAAGTATAAAGTTCAAGGAGGCTGAGCTGAAAGTGAATAAATTCAAACTTGCCGTTGGCCCTTACGGTTCAGGAGTGACCTGCTGCGTCGATGACATTTCGATTCGTCTTGAACACAGCACCGGAGACGACACAGTTATAGTTAAGACACCTGAAGAGAAGGCTAATATTGTCAGCGGAGAACTCTACAAGTGGGTAGATGGAATCACCGATATTTGTGCTTCATCAGTCAAGGATTACATTATCTTTGATCAGCCACTTGAGACAGTCAATGCCAAGTTCCTTTGGAGCGACTATCTTGGAGATAAATACCTTGCAGACGTGGAGAAATCTGTGAATGAAAAGGTTGGAGGTGATGCTAAATTCTATGTAAGCCAAAATCTCATTGTCTCTGATGCGATGGCTTCTGAGGTGGCAGCTCTCAAGGCAGAAATTCAGACTCTTGAAGGAAATGGAGTGAAAGTGGACGGAGTTAATGTTGTTCTCAATGCTGCATGCAGTCTTGATGATGCTTCTCAGTCAACTATAAATGCAACTACAGTGGCTGGCATTAAGAACCTTGCGTCTCTTGGCAAGCCTATAAAGGTGACTCTTAAGATTACTGTGCTAAATGAAGAGGGCGCAAATGCGAATCCTATCAACTTGTCTGCAGAGCAGCGTAAGAAAGTAGGCGAATACTACAATTTGCTTATCCGCACATTCCTCTCTGAGCTTGGCAGCAATGCAAAGGGAATCACATTCTCTTCAGTGTTTGACACTGCATCAGAGGTGGCTCCTTGGCAGCAAAATGGCAATCGCAGTTTTGTATACGAAGGCATAGTAAAAGGCCTTTCAAAATAATGGGAATGGACGCACATCTCGTGCGTCCACCCTTAAACAAATAAAAACAACTTAAACAATACTATTTATTAACCTTAAAAAAGATTTCTTATGAATTTTCATTATCTGAAATCAATGTCAGCTATTGCGCTGGCAGGCATGTTTGCAGCAAATGCATATGCCGAGACTCTTTCCGAAGAGTTCGTAGTAGATTTCACTCAGAAAGAGGTAGGCTTTAAGCTTAACTCATACTGGGGTGGTCCGAACGACCACATGGCAGTAGTCGCTACCGAGGAAGGCAACCTCCTTCTTGTCGATGGTGTGGATAATCCAGGCGAAAATGGAGAGCCCGCTTTGAATGACGCTGGCTTCCCTTGTTGGAGCACTATGGCTAAGTATCCAGATCTGTCTCTTCCTTCAGGTTTCAATTTCTCTAACATTCAAATGATTGAGATTGAATATAAGCCTACTCAGCCCGACAATGTTCCTTTCGCTATTCAGCTTATGCAGACTACTAATCCTCTTTATTTCGAAGGAGATATCGTAGTTAATGAGTGGAACACATTGGTTTTCGACCCATCTGAATTTACTGTAGGTGAAGACAACGCTCCTTACACTGCTACTCCTTCTTCCTTCAATTTCTGTATGGGTGCTAATGGTTCTTCTAACTATTACATCAAGAGTGTGATTTTCTATCTCGAGAAAGAAGTATCTCAGCGTGAGAAAGATGAGGCTGCTCTCGACAAGACTACGGCTGCTTGTGTAGAGTTCAATTTCGACAATTGGCCAGTTTCTGGAGATGATGCAGAAGGCAATTTCTCTTCTCCTTATGTTGGTTCTAATGGCGGCGGCGTAAATCGTCCAGACATGGTCATCGATCTTGGTCCTGAAGGATATAACAACAATTGTGCTCACATCATCTATGGAGGTCATACCAATATCTTCATTACTGAGCCAGTTAATGTTCCGGAAGGATATACATTTGATGATCTTCGTCTTATCGAGTATGATCTCTATCTTACAGAAGAACCTGGCGTTGACTATACAAATGGAGCTGCATTTACAGGTACTAGTCAGAAACCTGCTCTCAAATTGAAAGATGGTTATCCTTGGGGTTGGGAGCCTGTAGGTGGTGAAGGTACTCGCGCCTCTTCTCCAGTTCCTGAAGTCAACAAGTGGAACAAGGTTGAATTCTATCCTTCTACTTTCGCATGGGTTTCTCGTGAGATCGACGTTCCTGTACTTGACGAGAATGGAGAACCCGTCCTCAATGACAATGACGAACCTATGACTCAGAAAGAAACACAGGATGAAGAAACTGTAAAGAATGAATTTGGCAAAAAGACTCAGTTCTGGATGAGCTTCGGTTTCCGTCCTTGCGAAAATCAGTGCTATGTTGACAACGTGAAACTCTGGTTCCAGAAAGGTGGCGAAGAGGATGCTGTAAATAGCGTATCTGCTGCTAAGGCTAACGATGTCATCTACAACATCTACGGTCAGCGCGTTGATGAAAACTATCGTGGTATCGTAATCAAGAACGGTAAGAAATACATCAATAAATAAAATCTGATTTAGAATATATAATAATCGCAAGTTTATCAAAGCTTGCGATTATTTTTTTACTTAGATACTCGGTAACGATTGCCAAATAAAATCGATTTCTGCGAATGCTAAAGCCTTTTCTCGGCACGAATTCATTTCCAACAACGCATTTAGCGTCACCAAGAAAGCCATATCGCAATATAATGGCTTTACATATATGATAAAAGCGCATAGACTAAATCAGCCTATGCGCTTTTCGTAGTTGCTTTTTCTTAATGATCTTGAAGTTGATGCACGGCCGTGCATCAACTCAATACATTTATTTCTTCATTACTTTCTTTACAGTTCCATCTGCTTCAATCACAATATTGAGTCCTGATTGCATAGAACTGATCTTTATGCCTTGAGGTGAATAGATTCCAGCAGGAACGTTGTTGTGACCTTCTGTGATGGTCTGTACACCTGTATTGCCAGTAGTATTTAGTTTGCATTCAAGAAGCAGGAATTCGTGGTAGCCACCGTCAGTAGAATTGTCAACGAAACGAATGACATAATTTCCCTTTTCTGTAATATTGAATAGGAATTCACGCTCTTCCTCTGCTGATACGTCTGCAGAAGTATTACCGTTGACATTTACCGTAGTGGAGAATACTTCTGATTGAACAACGTCAGTATTATTGTCTGCATTTCTAATGATTACACTATATTTAGGGCTTCCTTTCCATGCAGCCATTGCAAATGTGAGTTTATACTCTGCTGGCTCAAGCTCAAGTCTATAATCTTTTAACGACCCATATTCTGCTCTTGTATTTCTCCAATAAAGAGCCTTGCCTTGATATCCAGTAAAGTCCTTAAATGTCCTTGCGCCAGATGAGTAGGTGTTAGGATATTGATGAATCTCATTGTTTTCCTGCAAGCATCTCCATCCTTCTGGCATGGCTCCGTTAGAAACATTGGTGAAATCAAGCTTATAAATCGAAGATGTGTCTACGAATACCGGAAGAATTGTGACATTATCCTCTGGCATTGTAAATGTTATCTCACCAGAATCATTGAGTGCAATAGTCTTAGACATTGTATAATATACAGAATTTACAATCTTGAGTTCCTTAAGAGAGTATCCCTCATCTGGAGTGACAGTCAGCTTGACTTCCTGACCTTCGGAAGCCTCAGCAACATTCGATGTTACCTTTCCATTTTCCACATCTCTTATGGTCACAAGGAATTTTTCCGTTGGAGTACCCTTGGGAGAATATATTACTTGATCAATTGTGGGACCTACAGATGAGATGTTTGTGATTATCAGTGTGTTTTCTCCTGCTATAAGAGAGGCGGGGACCTTTAGTTTTTTCCAATCATTCTTGTTTGCTTTATTCATGGTCAATGTCTTAGCCTCACCATTGACAGAAACTTCAATCTCAGCATCAGCAGGAATGTTGCAATAACGAATAAAGATATCGTATTCGCCTGCTTCCGATAGGTTAAGCTTATGTTGTAGAGCAGCCTTTGAATTGGAACCCATTTCTACAAATCCCATTGCAGAAAATTCAGAATAATCAGGTGCCCACCACCCGGAATGAGTCAAAGCAACTCTTCCTACATTTTTATAGTCCATATTCTCAGCTTCTATGATAATTGGACCCTTGAATGATTCCGGTTGTTTTGGAAGAGTAAGCGCAAAATCAGACGGAATAGCATCATTCATGCCACTTCTGTCGGCATCTCCTTTACAATTTACCGTTAGATCTAACGGACCGAGATGGCTGACATATAGCGTGTAGCAATTTTCAGATTCATTATATTCTTCTTTTACAGACGCTTCATATTGAGCATGCTTTTTAAGCTCATAAGAGGGATTTCCCTTTATTCCTTCTACTTTGATTACATCTTCCCTAATGGTAGTGGTGTCGTTGCGGAAGTTGTTAAGATAGAAATCAATATGATCCTCATATTCACGAATCACTCCAGATGATAGAACATCATATTTAAGTTCAAGAGTCTCGCATGTGTTGTATTGCAGCGGTATTCTTGCGATGGCTGATTTCTTGCCATTTATGTTTGAATACGGTGTATACGTCACAAGTTGGTTTTTGAAGCGATTTACGTAGAGATCTCCTTGAGAAATCTCAGGATAATACTGATTAAACTCCTCTACTTTCTTATCTATTGTCGACCAACGACTCTTTCGTGATGACTTTTCTACAAGAACAGGAATCTGCTTTGCTGACTCATCATGTGCTTCAAGCATTACAGGAATTGCGCCATATCGACCGCTCTTCTTGAGGTAGAGATAATTGTCCATCCAATATCCACTGTTACGGTTGAATGGATCAGTCTGCTTATATAGTCCATCATACAGATTGTCCCATGCAGCATATTTATCCTCATCATTACCACCCTTGTTATCATTGATTACAGCGATCTTTGTCTTTTCCACTACTTCTTGCCTGGAAGGTATATACATTGATCCATCAATGATTTTACCGAACATATCAAGCCAAATGCCATTAAAGTTGGGGAATGTGCCCCAATTACGACTTATATATCCGTTTTTATAGGTGTTATTCAGATTTTGGAAGTCTTCTGTCCAGATTAACTCAGGACCATCCCATACTGCACCGCCATTTACGCATGTCTGCTCCATAACTGTGCCGATACCTGCAGCTCCTGGATACGGCTTGCCGTCTCCGCAGATGTCGCTGAGAGCACCATTCCAACCGCAGTTGTCATAGCGAACGCCATAGTTGTTGGCCAGTCCGGCGATGAAAGGTCCGAATGTAACGCTCTCATTGTTGTAGAAGCAACTGCTTGTGGTGTATTTATAAAGCCATAGTATCGCTTCGGGATAGTCCTGACATGCCTTACGCAAATCAGCGTTACGTTTCATCATACCTAATGGATTAAGCGCGTGGCTCCAGATATTTCCGCAAAAACTTACTGTCAAGAATCCTCCATATTTATGCGACATCTCAACCAATTTTGCAAACAAGGCTATGCGTGATTCCTGAGTGCTGCTGCTCTTGTCGCCTGGCTCGTCAAATCCCCAGAATTGCTCTGCATAGTTCCATCCTAAGAAGTTGGGATAGGTCTTGAAGAAATATTCAAAAGTCTCAAGGTCTTCGTCTTGAATATGGGTATGACCTCCACTGGCTGGCTGGCATGTAAACCACATTCCATTATGTTGGCAAACTGATGCCCACGATTTATAAGTGCGCACAGCACTGCGTGGCATTCTGTACATGTTGTCTTTAGTGTCATAGCCGCATGACAATGACAAATTCATACAAACATAGGGCTTGATCTCTTCAGGAATCAAATCAATAATTTTCTGAGGATCCGCCGAATTCCACACATCAATGTGGACCAACCACATTGGGTGCCTGTTGTCGATCGGTCGCCGCTCTTGCGCATGCTGCGAAAGCCCGATGATCGAGAGCAATAGGCAAAATAAAATTCGCTTCATAACGTAATGATTTTTTTGTTCGTAATATGTATTTTTTGTTTTAGACATTCTGAAAACAGATGAAACGGTTTCCACTATGCAAAATTAAAAAAATTAGTTTAATATTTATTTCAACGCAATTTTAAATATTTTCCAATTCGTTGCATCTTTGAACATTTACATTCAAAATCGTCTCATTTTTTCCTTTTATCCCAATTTTTCAAGTGCACAGACACTATTTTGTATAAAAAATGCACGGATAGGCAAAGTATGATATGATTTTTATATTATCTTTGCATTTGAAATATAACAATGACATCGCGTATAATGATATGAAGCGTCTTTTCTCACTATGTCTGCTGGTCTTATCTATTGCGGTAGCCGGTTTGTCGCAAGGTGTTTTTCCTCATGTCGCCCACTCAGGAATCCCTCTGAAGGGCGTCACTGTAGTTTACGATTCTGCTGACTATCCAGTTGTGGCAAACGTAGCGCAAATGCTGGCAGAAGACATTTCCAAAGTGACAGGGAAAGAGATAGAGATATCTCATTCTCTCCCTAAGGGGACTGATGTTGTTGTGATTGGGACACTGGGACATTCGCGACTAATCGACTCGCTTGCCAAAGAAGGGGCCATTCCTGCCGACAGCATTCTGAATGGATGGGAACGTTTCATAATAAAGAGTATTCCTTCCAAGAAAGGGAAAAAAATATTGGTGATTGCCGGCAGCGACCGTCGTGGCACCGCGTATGGAGTGACTACCCTTTCCCGTGAGATAGGTGTCGACCCCTGGACCTGGTGGGCGGATGTTCCTGCTAAATATAATCCTGACATTAAAATCAATGCTGATTATATCTCCAAAACTCCCACTATCAAATACCGAGGCATCTTCATCAACGATGAAGACTGGGGATTCTTGCCCTGGGCTGCCAATGGACTCGACAGCGACATAAAAGACATTGGTCCTAAATCTTATGAAAAAGTATGCCAACTTCTGTTGCGACTGAAAGGAAATATGCTTGCTCCTGCAATGCATTCCTGCACCGGCGCCTTCTATTCCCATCCAGAGAGCAAAGTAGTGACTGACCAATATGGCATAATCATGACCACCTCACATTGCGAACCAATAATGTTTAACAACGCGGCACTATCAGAATGGAACTCTGAACGAGATGGAGAATGGGACTACGGAACAAACCGCGATGTAATCTACGGAAAATTCTCCAATCGACTTGACGAGGTGGCAGATTTTGAGAATATCTATACAATAGGTATGCGTGGCGTGCATGACGAGGCTATGAGCCGCACTCGTCCTGTAGAGGAGCGTATAGCCCTTCTTGAGATAGTCATAGCCGATCAGCGCGACCTCCTTTCAAAGAGGCTTGGCAAGCCTGCTGAGGAAATCCCACAAATCTTTGTCCCCTACAAAGAGACTCTCGACCTTTACCGCAAAGGTCTTAATGTGCCTGACGATGTCACGATAATATGGCCTGATGACAACTATGGATATATGAAAAGTGTTTCCTCTCCTGATGAAAGGAAACGCTCAGGATCTACAGGAGTCTATTACCACACATCCTATCTCGGCACCCCTCACGACTATCTCTGGCTATGCACGACTCCTCCAGCCATGATGTATCACGAACTTAAGAAGGCCTACGACTGCGGCTCCGACCGTTATTGGCTTCTCAATGTAGGTGATATCAAGCCCGCTGAACTTGACACACAGACATTCTTCGACATGGCATGGGACTTTGACAAATTCACCCAAGACAATGTCAACTCATATCAAACATCTCTTGTGGCTGAATGGTGTGGAGAAAAGTATAAGGATTCTATACAAAATATATTAGATGAATATTATCGTCTTGCATGGATAAGGAAACCTGAGTTTATGGGATGGGAGATAGAATGGGATACTCCCGAAACTCGCGAGATTGGACCTACAGATTTCTCTTTTACTGGCTGCGGCGATGCTTGGCAACGTATTGACGAATATAAAGATCTTTCAGCAAAGACAGATGCTCTCATGCAGCAACTTCCCGATTCTTTACGCATCCCATTTTTCGAAATGATCGGTTATCCAGTACTTGCATCCGAGATGATGAACCGCAAGTTTCTCTTCGCCCAACTTAATGGAGAATTAGCGGATGATGACAACAAAGAGGGAGCCAACTGTGCTGCTCGCCTTTCGACAGAGGCGGCAGACAGCATAGACACTCTCAATAAAATATATAATTCTCTTGAAAATGGCAAATGGAACGGCATGATGACCGTGCCCCCTGGGTTCTGTGCCAAATATCAGGAGCGTCCCTCACTTCGTCAATTTCCAGATGTCGGAGAGACGCAAATTGTCAGAGCGGTTGACTGGCAGTCAAGAGGTGATGGATTATATCGCACGCTCGACCTGCGCACTGCCAAACTGACCGGTGGAGCCTCATTCATCTACGGAATAGGATATGACGGCCACATACTTCAGTTTGGTGACCCAACTTCAGAGGGCGAAACGAATGAAAAGGCTGAAGCGATTTTGAAGATAAGTGATGTGCCGGGTAAGAGCATAACGCTTAAGATTTTCCATCTCCCATACTTTCCGATGTATGAAGGCAAAGGATGCCGTATAGGTGTCACTCTTGACGATGGCGAGGAGCAAATTATCGAATACCTTCCCGAAGAATGGTCAAAACCATGGAAACTCAACGTTCTCCGCAACTCTGCCCTCACTGAACTCAGTCTCCCAATAACTAAAAATTCTAATGACCATATCATACGACTTCGAGGCATAGATCCCGGCATGGCAATACAACGCATAGAGATACTGTAAAAAAGATGTCGTCAGTTAGATTCCTCATGTTTTTGTAGAATTCTTTGCAATTTTTCCAAAATATTGAACGAATATGTATGTTATTCGCGAAAAAAATTGTAATTTTACAAATACAAAATTTTTAACTAACTGAAATATGATTCTGAAACGATTCCTTGTAATACTAATGGTTATGCTTTCATTTTCGCCATTAGTTGCAGAAAATTATCCGTATCGTAGTGATATGCTCTGGGTGACAGTGCCCGATCATGCTGATTGGCTTTATAAAACAGGGGAAAATGCCACTGTTGATGTGCAACTATACAAGTATGGGATTCCAGTAGACGACGTGACTCTGGAATATGCTATTGGAGGCGACATGATGCCGCCAGACGTAACGGGGACGACCAAACTGAAAAATGGCACAGCAAAAGTGTCACTCGGCACAATGAAAACCCCGGGCTTTCGCGATTGCGTGCTTACTGCAAACATTGATGGCGTGAAATATACTCATCATGTGAAAGTCGGTTTCTCACCAGAAAAAATTGAGCCATACACAAAGATGCCTGCTGATTTTGATCAATTCTGGGCAAAAAATCTTGAAGAACTTAAGAAAGTTCCGTTGAAGTATACTATGACCCCAGAGCCAAAATACACCACTGACAAAATGGACTGTTGGCTCGTGAATCTGACCACCACTTCCCAAGGACAGTCCATATATGGCTACCTGTTTATTCCTAAAGATGCCAAGCCCGGTTCATGCCCAATAGTGCTCTGCCCACCGGGTGCCGGAATCAAGACTATAAAGGAGCCTCTGCGCCATCGCTATTATGGAGAGAATGGCTGCATTCGCTTCGAGATGGAGATTCATGGACTCAATCCTGAAATGACCGATGAAGCATTCAAAGAGATTAGCAAGGCTTTCAGTGGAAGAGAAAACGGGTATCTCCAGAATGGTCTTGACAATAAGGACAACTATTATATGAAGCGTGTATATCTCGGGCTGGTGCGCGCAATCGATTTCCTTACTACTCTTCCAGAATGGGACGGCAAGAACATCGCAATGCAGGGAGGAAGCCAAGGTGGCGCGCTTGCAATTGTGGCTGCCGGACTCGACCCAAGAGTCACTGCATGCGTGGCAAATCATCCCGCACTCAGTGACATGGCAGGATATAAAGCTAACAGAGCCGGAGGTTATCCACATTTCTTCCGTGTAGATGGAATGGACACTCCCGACAAACTTAATACGATGGCCTACTACGACGTAGTGAATTTCGCCCGGAAAGTGAAATGCCCTGTATATATGACGTGGGGATACAACGACAACACATGTCCACCGACTACCAGCTACGCCGTCTATAATGTCATAACAGCCCCCAAAGAAGCCCTCATCACTCCTATAAATGAGCATTGGACTTCAGAAGCGACCGAAAGAGGACACCTAACTTGGATCCAGCAACACCTTAAGTAATCTCTCAAAACAAAATAGAAAATGAGAAAAATTTTTGCTTTATTGTTTTTGACGCTTTCGATGCTTACGGCTACAGCCGAGACATTCAGGAATCCCGTAATCAATGCCGATGTGCCTGACATAAGTGTTTGCAAAGTTGCTGACAACTATTATATGATAAGCACTACAATGCATCTGATGCCCGGAGGCCCCATCATGAAATCGAAAGACATGGTGAATTGGGAAACCATAGGATATGTATTCGACCGCATTGACGACGGCGACCGATATGACCTGCTCGACGGTCAGACCGTATATGGACAGGGACAGTGGGCTTCAAGTATCCGATATCATATGGGAAAATTCTGGGTATGGTTTACTGCAAATGGAGCCCCCGGAAAGGGTTTCGTATTCAGTGCCACTAATCCGGAAGGACCATGGGAACTCGTAGCGCGACCTCCACACATGCACGATGCCTCTCTATTCTTTGACGAGGATGGGAAACGATATCTCTTCACTGGCAGCGGAAGTTGCACTGTGGTAGAATTAGATGAGAATTTCAATCCTCTTGAAGGAGGCCTGAACAAGAAAATAATTGACGGAGCTACTGACCCTGAAGAAAAGGGAGCTCTTTTGGAGGGGAGTAGTGTATTTAAGCACAATGGAAAATACTATGTCTGCATGATATCCATGAAATGGGGTGAAGAAGGGAGAGTACGCCGTGAGGTTTGCTATCGCTCAGATAAAATCGACGGGCCATATGAGAAAAAAATCATTTTGGAGACTCCTTTCGAATCTTACGGTGGAGTAGGACAGGGGTGCTTGGTAGGTGATGACCAGAGCGACCAAAATTGGTGGGCTTTGATATTTCAAGACCGTGGAGGCATCGGACGCGTGCCATGCACATTGCCTGTGACTTGGGTAGATGGTTGGCCTATGGTGGGAGAATATACCGGAGTGGCAGATACGGCTATAAAAGATAACCCGGCCGACAATCCAACGGGCAACCCAAAACTTGACAGGCGCAATTATCGCACGCCATCCGACCTCAGCAAGAAGCATCCCGACGTGTCAGGATTGATCGGAAGTGACGAATTCGACCAACTACCTACCAACCCAAACGGAGCCTATCATGCCCGCAATGGCATGAAACTCTACTGGCAGTGGAATCATAACCCCATCGATGAAGCCTGGAGCCTGACAGAACGTCCCGGATATCTAAGGCTAAAGACAGCCCGTGTCGTTGACAATATGCAAGTGGCTCCCAACACTCTCACTCAGCGTATGGCAGGCCCTGAATGCACCGGGGAAGTCAAAATAGATGTAGCGGGGATGAAAGATGGGGATGTATGCGGACTGGCTGCTTACAACGGTGATAGCGGAGTGCTACGCATCGTGAAGAAAAATGGGAAATATTACCTACAGCTTGCTGAAGAAAAGTCTGTGTTCAAGCAGCCCCGAAACATTGAGAGAGTTGACGTGAATATAATTGAAGAAGTGCCTTTGAAATTCACTAAAAAATCTGGCTACAACATCTTCCTTCGCATAAAAGGGGATTTCAACCCGGGTAGAGACATGGCGTCGTTTGCTTATAGTCTTGATGGGAAAAACTGGACAGATTTCAAGGAGGAGATACCAATGAGATTTGACTACATGCGTCACTTCATGGGCACCAAATTTGCTCTATTCAACTATGCAACAAAGCAGACAGGTGGTCACGTAGACTTCGACTGGTTTCACTTTAGCAATTGAAACAAAGAGTTAGCAATTGTAACGAAGAATCCCCTTCTTAGGGTCCATCTCAAATTTGAGATGGGCTCTTAGGGGACTTTCTTTTTGAAATAATCTTGTAGTTCTTTAAGTTCCGGAGACCCAATCAATTTCAGCACGAGGATATATAGGGTGGCTGCCATTGCAATTTTTGCTCCAAGTGCTGTAAAATTGTTGGAGATTCCTTGAGTGGCGAACTGTGTGAATCCTATCACACATGAGGCAATGATAAAATATGGAATTATGTCGGCCAAGACGTCCTTGAGCCGCAAACCAATGCATCGGAAAGCAGACCTCTGCCACACAAGGAGCCAAAGGATATTGACCGATGTATAAACAATGAGCATGACATTTAGCCCAAACCTGTAGCTCACCACGACGCAGAGCAACTGCATCAATCCAAGCGATATGGTGGTCCACATATATATTCCCGGGCGATTTATGGCATTAAATAGATTGCCATAGAGTGTGTTGACCGGCATAAAAGCACCCCATACACACAGAATCTGCATCACTGGAACGCTGTTTATCCATTTGTCGGTGAGGCATATTATTATAAGTTGCCGTGCTATTATTGCAAATCCCAACATGGCGGGAATACTCAGGCACACCGTGAATCTTAGCATCTTGCGAAAAATGCGACGAAGACGCTCATTGTCGCCATATGCCTCTCGAAAAACGGGTTGACCTACTCCATTAATGGTCATTACCAAAGTGGTAGAACCCATTGCCACCCACTTATTGCCTTGCGTATAGAATCCTGTTATGCGCATGCCATAAAATCGGGCAAGTAGCATCGCGAAGAAATTATTGTTTAAGTGTGTGAAGACTGAAGTAGCCATCTGCTTTATACTGAATGGAAGCATAGCCTTGATCGCTTCCCAATCGAATTCTGCACGTGGGCGCCATCTACAAACCAACCACATCAACAGACACATGCTCCCGGAATATACCACATTCTGCATAGCCAATCCCCAGTAGCCCCATCCGTTAAAAGCACAAACCACACCAATCGTACCTGACAAAAACACCGCAATGACCATCATCTGCGTGCGTTCTCTCACCTTCATATGACGGAAAAGGATAGCCGTAGGAGTAGCCGAAAATCCTCCAAACACAAAGCCCAAAAACAGAAGACGAGAAAGTGGCACCATCTCCGGCATCCGATAAAACCGAGCTATCAATGGAGCCGAGAAAAACAATACTGTATAGAGTAAGAGGCTCATCCCTGCGTTAAACCAGAATACAGAATTGAGGTCTCTGTCAGTGACCTCCTTCTTATTGACTATAGCAAGGATAAATCCACTTTCGGAGAGAAGACCCGCAATTGTAGAAAACAGGGTCAAGGCTCCTATCACTCCATAGTCTGATGGGCTTAGAAGCCTCGCAAGGAAAATTCCGAACACCAAATTGAGCATCTGGAAGGCACCGCTTCCGAGGCCTCCCCAAAGTAATCCTTTGGCTGTACGTTTCTTCAATTGCGAATCATCATTCTCCATTTCTGCCATTTCTATACTCCAATTTTGAGCCTTTCCGCTATATAAGTAAAACTTTTTTATTTATACTGGAGATATAGCTCCATTTGAACTCATAAGTTAGCCTTTGGCTTGCTCCATATCTTTAAATATATTGCAATATCCCTCTATCATCTTCTCGATAGTGAATTTCTCATAAAATAAGTTTTTGCTTCTTTCTCCCATCGCTTTCCAATCGTAGGTTGCTATATTTTTGAATATCGGAAGCAGTTCATGTTCAGATGGGTTGATAAGCAAACCGGTCTCACCATCTACTATCATCTCAGGTATTCCTGCAATTTTAGTAGATATCACCGGGAGTCCTGCACGCTCAGCCTCCAATATCGCCATAGGGAATCCCTCATCGCGACTTGTCAGTATAAAGATGTCAGATCTTCTGAGAAAGTCATCGACATCAGTACGATTGCCTGCAAAAGCCACACAGTCTCCTATTCCCATTTTTTCACAATCCTCTTCCAAATCTTTTCTTATATAACCATCTCCAACAAATGTCACATGAATGCGGCTGCGCTCCTCGGGAGTCAATTGCGATAGAGCCTTTATGATGATGTCCTGCCCCTTTCGATAAGATAGGCTTCCTACGCAACAAAGTTCCAACTGACGGGCTTCTTGCCTTTTCTCAATATCGGGAAATTTCACTTGGGGGATACCATTATGGACATAATGGATGCGTTTTCTATCAATTTGAGGATAAAGTTCGGCAAAATGATCCATCGCATTTTTTGCGACAAACCCAAAATCTGAGACCCGAGAGAAAGTGTACTCAATAATCTTATCAAGTTTCTTCATTATCCAGGATCCTTCAACTTCAGGAAATGAGAACTTCAGCATTTTGAAAACTTCCCCATCACTATGAATCACCAACAGAGCCGGGCGTTTTTTTGCTTTGGTAATTTTTAGATAATAGTAGCAAGAAAAGAGGTCGTTGAAAAATAAAGGATCCTGGCAATCGGGAGATTCTTTAGCGGTATATGTCTTGGCAATTTTCTTTCCCGGCAGCATCAGTGTATTGTAGATGGTAAACCAAGTGTGCATCAACGGAACTGCGCGGGTAGAGAAATCAAGAATAGACTTTACTGATTTCTTAATTCTCGATTTAGCAGAGTGCTTTACCAAAACATGATTATTATCAGCAGACGCACTAATGGCCGAATCAGCATTTCCTCTGACATGGAAATTGCAGACAACGCCATTTTTCTCAAACAATTCCTTATTTTGCTTCAATAGTCTGACTACAGAACTTACCCCATTAGGAGAATCTATCAAATAGCCAAATACCAAATCAACATTCCTCATCGCAAAATGATTTACAAACATTAAAGGCTTTTAGAGTCAATCTCTTATTTTTGGAAGAGTCTGATGAGTTCACCAATCCATAGCACCAAAGATGTGCCACCGATTATGATGAGCCAATCTTCGAGTCGCAGTGGAACTACATTGAAGAATTGGCCACCTATTGAGACAATTGCTATTTGTCCTATTAGAATTGCCAATGCAATGGTGACAAATCCACTCGCTCCTTTGAAATGGAAGGCACTGCGCCCTGTCTCGAAAGCGCGAGCATTAAACATGTTCCAGAACTGAAGGAACACGAATATAGTGAAGAACATTGAGAGTTCATAGCGTGTCAGGCTTCCAATTCCCGGCTCACCATTCTGTGGTATGAATGAGAATAACTGAGTCATCGAGTCTACTGTATAATGCTCGAAAATGTAAAGAATACCCAGAAGAATAAGGAAGAATATTCCTCCCACCCCTACTATAGAGCGCCACATCGGTCGGTTGATGATAAAAGCCTCACGAGCACGTGGTTTCTCTTTCATCACCGTTGCCGATGGAGGCAGTGAAGCGAGGGCCATGGCAGCGAAAGTATCCATAATAAGGTTTACCCAAAGCATCTGAGTGACGGTCAAGGGTGACTCTGTGCCCATAAACGCACCAGCCAACACAATGAGACAGGCTGCCACATTGACAGTCATTTGGAAGAGGATAAAACGCTGAATATTCTGGTAAAGTGATCGTCCCCACATCACCGCCCTTCCGATCGATGAGAAGGAGTTGTCTACAATAGTGATGTCAGAGGCTTCTTTGGCTACCGAAGTTCCATCGCCCATTGACAAGCCTACGTGGGCTGCCTTGAGTGCGGGAGCATCGTTTGTGCCGTCTCCGGTCACAGCCACCACCTCGTTCTTGCCCTGAAGTGTCTCCACAAGTCGTTTTTTATCCATTGGGCGTGCCCGGGCAATAATTTTGATATCTCCAACGCGAGCCTTGAGTTCCTCATCAGAAAGAGCCTCAAATTCCACGCCAGTGATGATATTCCGGTCTGTGTCAACTGCATCATTCCAGACTCCGACTTGCCTACCTATTTCCTTGGCAGTTCCGGGAGTATCGCCGGTCACGATTTTTACTTTAATACCGGCATCCACAACCTCTCTTACTGCATCCGGCACATCAGCACGCACTGGGTCGGAAATCGCCACAATGCCAAGGAATGTAAGATTTTCCGCTGCTACCTTACCATCTTCAATAGTCGGCTCTCCCTCATTTACTTCTTGATATGCAAACCCAAGGGTACGCATAGCCATATTCTGGTATTCAAGAAGTTGGGCATCTATTTCATCCTTTGTGACGCCGGAAGCATTCTTGCACATACCAAATACAATCTCGGGAGCCCCCTTTACGTATATAATTTCCTTTCCAGTGGATGATTTCACCACTGTAGCCATATATTTGCGTTCTGTAGTGAAGGGGAGTTCCTCAATGGTCTTCGCTTTTGCTCGGAGTGCCGCATAGTCTACGCCTCGCTCAGTGAGCCAAAGCAGAAGTGCTCCTTCAGTAGGATTTCCCAGCACCTGGGGTTTCTCGCCGCCAAGGTCAAGTTGGGCAGTGGAGTTGACCGCAATTCCCTCATAAAGCACTTCATCCGATGGATTCCCAAAGAAATTTGTCTTGTAAATCTGCATTTGGTTTTGGGTCAGTGTCCCGGTCTTGTCAGTGCAGATCACAGTGGTCGCGCCCATAGTCTCGCATGCATGCATCTTGCGTACAAGGTTGTTGGTCTTGAGCATACGGCGCATTGAGTAGGCCAAAGATAGTGTCA
>CAZCZX010000013.1:15686-24665 GCA_964503095.1 uncultured Sangeribacter sp. | reverse complement strand
CTTTTATTTTTCTACCCTATTATCTTTTCTTTATCATAATTAATTGTTAATTTTGTACTAAATTAATTTTTGCGAGTTTAATATAGTTTATGACAAAAAAAGATAATTTTAGTATAACGCGTTATGTTGGTTATATCTTTTTGATTTTCCTTCTGCTCAGCGGATGCGCTAACAATGGAAGAGCTTTGAAAGAGGCAGAAGCAATAATGATAGAGAATCCCGACTCTGCTTTTACTATATTGACTAATATAGATACGCTATCTTTATCTGAAAGTCAGAAACAACGCCGTGCGTTGTTGCTTTCATATTTTTGTATCATTTATGTGTGGCCGATTGAAATGACGCCCTCAGATCTGAACCGAGCGATGTATGCATTTGATGGTGATTGCTCCGCCTATGAAGTTAAATCACTGATATTAAAATCTGAAGATGCAAAATATAGGGGAAATCCTGTAGAACGGTTGGAATTGCTGAAAGATGCCGAGTTTCTTGCTTCTCAACTCAATGATAAATTGGATTTGGCTTTTGTTTATTTCTTTCTTTCCAAAGCATATTCAAATGTATATAATGGAGTTGTCAGTGAATATTATGGCAATAAATCATATGGTATATTTGAAGAATTGGGGCATAAAAAGCAAAGTATTGATGCAAGAATGGCTATTATCGGCGCTATTAGTGTAAAAAGAGACTATAAAGTAATGCTTGATTCATTGCTCTCTCTTAAAAAAGACGTTATGGCATATTCTACAGAAAGCTATAAACGATATTTCCTTGACCAACTGGCTCGTTCTCTGGATGAAGATGAAAGGAGCCATGAGGCTATTGAAATCTGGAAAGGGCTGCCAAAAGAAAACACCGAAAACTCCAATACTCTTGCTCATTGGGCATCAGCTTATAGTCACATAAACAATCTTGATAGTGCAGAATCTTTGATTATGCGAGCGATTGCTCTGCCTCACAATATCTCTGATGAATATCTTTGTAGAAATGTCCAGTACCAGATTTGGGAGCGTCTTGGAAGAAAATCAGAACTATCGATCATTGATAGTCTTAGGACTAAGGCTGCCAATTTAGATTATGATGAAAGAAAACTTCCGGAATCCAGTCTTGCAGTCAATAAAAAGAATGAATCAGTGACGCAAACTGCCTGGAGTGAAAGGGATATGGCAATGAAGAGAACCTCCATTTTCATTGGGATTGCTTTTATCTTGCTTCTTACATTAGTGTTTGCAATCATCTACTATAGAAATCGTAATAAAATGCTTCGTATTGAAAATGAAAATAATCTGCTGAAATTAACAGACATCAAAATCAATTTGATTGAAAAGGAGCATCAACAGGATGTAGTGGCGCATAAGATATCTGAGTTATTCAAATCCAGATTTAATATAATAGATCGGATAGCTTCTGCTTTTTTTGAGAGTCACGACACCGGAAGCGAACAGAAGCGAATCTTGATTGAGGCAAAGAAGGCTTTAGCAGATTTCAGTTCCCACGAATCTTTGGAAGAAATGGAGAATATTTTAAACACTGCGCACAATGACCTTATGAAGCACTTCGATGAAGACTTCCCCAGACTCTCTTCATCTCAAAGAAAACTTGCTCTCTTTATTTTCTGCCGACTGTCGCTGCCATCGATAAGTGTATTTCAAAATACAGACATAAGGAATATCTATGTCTACAAATCAAGGTTAAAAAGCACTATTGCAAAAAGCAATTCTCCATATAAGGAACAGTATCTTTCATTTTTTTCATGATTTATTCCAGATGTATGGTATTGTTAGATTTTTTTTAAAATTGAGATTGTTTTTCAATATATTATGCTTGAAAGTGTAAGATGTTGTAGTTGGCTTACAGGAGAACTTTTACTAATTTTGCAAGCGAAAGCAGGATGTTCTGCTTGTAACGATCTTAATAAAATGCAAAATTATGAAGAAGATTTTTTCAATTCTTGCCTTGTTATTGGGCTTGGCTTTTAACGCGGAGGCGTTGACTTATGAAGAAGCATTCGATTCAATTAAGGCCTTACCTCAGATGAAAGGGGTAGATCGAGAATTGCTTACGGGAGACAACAATCTCAAACATCTGGGCATCACTGATGTTCAACTTGTAGTGTGGACTGGAGAACGTGATAAGGAAACTGCACCCTATTTCAATGAAATTTATAATATCATTGGTCAATTCTCCCCGACTGAAATGATTCAATCTTATATGTCAAGTATTACTGGCTCAATAATGGCAATATTTGCAAAGCCTGTGCCTGCCTCTGACAATTCAAATAGAATTCTTATTCTTGCAGATTCAGCAGGTTCCGGTGTTACAGAAGCTCTCCTCGGATATATCGATAATGATAGTCTGGAGTCCTTGCGTAATGCAATCTTAGTTCAGCGCCCCACGGGAGGAACCTCTATCTACCTGAATGTAGCTAACTTCTAAACTCAGAGCCCGTCTCATTAATTTGAGAGGGGCTTTAATTTGCGCCTTTATTATCATTTTGAGAATTACTAAACCAGCTAATGTCTGATTAAGAAGTTATATTATTTTTAAACCTGAATATTTGGTGATGTAATTATTTTGTTGTATATTTGCAAACAAAAATATAGCACTATGAAAGCAGCAATTCAAAAAAAAGCAACAATGTTCCGTCTTAGTACGGATTTGATAGATCGGTTGAAAGAGATGGCGAGAAGCGAACATCGAAGTCTTAACAACTTTGTCGAGTGCATACTTCTTGATATCGCGTATAACGAACCAAACGAAGTCACAAGGGCTGCAATAGAAGAGGCGCGAAGTGGCAAATTGAGAGGAACGACTCCTGTTGATACTTCTTCAATAGACGCCATGTTTAAATCCGCTGGATTATGAAAATATTAGTTCAATCATCTCAATACAAAAAAGATCTAAAGCGGATTCGTAATAATCCTAAAAAAGCAATTGCTTTGTTTGAAATTCTCAAAAAACTTGAGAATGAAATTCCAATTCCTCCTGAAAATAAACCGCATATGTTGTCGGGTGATTTTGCAGGGTGTATGGAATGTCATATTGAAGGCGATTTTCTTTTAATTTGGATAGATCCGCACACTGATGAAATTGATTTGGTCCGTCTTGGATCCCATTCTGAATTATTTGGAAAAGGCAAAAAGCGATAAATTTTGAGATGATTCATTTTACACATTCGAATTTGAAATGAAAAATGTATAAAATTGAATAGGACTTTCCAAAAGTTTTTGCGTCATATAGGTAAACGTTAATGTTATCAAGATATGAGACAAGTATATTTGCTTATTATTCTCCTTTCTCCGATATTATGCTTCGGACAGGTGATAGAAAATGATATCAGTGTAAAAACCTATGCTGTCCCTGACAGTTTATACAAAAATCCAGCAAACTCTGACGTCTCGTTTCCTATATCTAATGCAACTAAAAATCCTTCCTTCAACCAATCGCCTAAGTCTATGTCAGAATTTGATAGCCTAACGTATCAAGTTCCGATTAATTTAGCAAATAATTATGTCCCTCCTGGCACAGCAGTAATCCCTCTGTGGAAAAACGCCCAATTCGTTGCAACCGGCGACATCAGAGATTTCCCGGGACTAATGCAGATTCATAGTGGCACAATTGGAATAAACCAAAATTTAGGACACTTTTCTATATATGCAGGTGCCATAGCCAACAAATATGGTTACTATAATGGCCTTAATACTCAATATGGAATTACAGGAAATATCCAATATCGATTTAATCCAAGACTATCATTAACAGCATTCGGTACATACTATTTTGGAAAGCCTAACGGGTTTCCAATGGTCCCTGCTATGGTCGGATACTTTAGAGAATCAACATTTGGAGGGTACATGAGCTATCAATTTAACAATACATTTGGCGTCGATGTTGGAGCACAGGCAGTACAGCAGTTCGGCACCAACAAATATAACTTCGAACCCATTGTCACACCAACTGTAAAAGTGGGGAAAGTAAAAATCGGTCTCCCCGTCGGACAAATCATAAACGGAATTATCCGTTCCCATACCGAACCGCGAAACTCTCGAAAATAAAAATTCTTAAGTCGTCTTGTCGCAGCAAGATGGCTTTTTCTTTTTGCCGTAGCAAGATTCTTGCAAACTGCATCCACAGCATCCCGAATCCTTCCCCTGTCTCTTCCTTCGAAACTTGACGACGATCCATATGGCAGAAGCCAATAAGATTATGCAAATAATTATATATTGTATTGTTACGCTCATTGTTTGTCAGTTTTAGAAGAGGCTCCCTTAGTTGAGGCTTTCTTTTTTGGCTTCGATGTCTCCACAACTTGAGTGATTCGTCTGTTAGAAGGGTCGCGAAGCACTGAAAGCGTAATCTCATTGATCATACCCTTCTGCTGTGCTATGAATTCCGAAGCACTATAGTCTCCTCTCTCTATGGCTCGGAGCCTTCCTTCCCAAATGCCTGTCAACTTAGCACTCTTAAGAAGTTCCTCTTTGATAAGACCTATCAGCTCAATTCCGGCATCAGTTGCCCTCAAAGACTTACCTTGCTTCCTTATATATGCTCTTTTATAAAGAATCTCAATGATAGCAGCACGGGTGGAAGGCCTCCCTATGCCATTGGCCTTTAGCGCCTCCCTCAGTTCCTCATCGTCTACCGATGCCCCAGCCGTCTCCATGGCTTTAAGGAGAGTTCCCTCTGTATAATAACTTGGAGGAGTAGTGGTCTTCTTTCCCAAAAACGGTTTGTGAGGTCCTTTCTCACCCTTCACAAACTCAGGAAGACTCTTTTCCTGATCCTTGGATTCCTCTGAATCTTCTCCCTTAGGCTGAGTTTGTTCATTTCCATTGTTCCAGTCATACACACTCTTCCATCCAGGTTCGGCAATCCTTTTTCCCGATGCCTTGAAATCTATTTTCCCAGCCTTTCCCTTTATCTGCGTCTGATCAAATACACAATCCGGGAAGAAAACCGATATAAACCGCCGTGCTACGAGATCATACACTTGCCATTCCGGTTTTGTCAGCATCTGTGCCGGCACTCCGGTAGGAATGATTGCATGGTGGTCTGTGACTTTTGAGTTGTCAAAAACTTTCTTGCTCTTCAAAAGTTTCTTTCCTCTAATCTGTTTCAAGACCTCTTGATAATATCCAAGTCCATTTAGAATAGCCCCGCATTTCGGATAGACATCGTCGGTCAGATATGTGGTATCCACACGAGGATAAGTAGTCAACTTCTTCTCATAAAGCGACTGAATGGTTTTCAAAGTCTCGTCAGCACTGAGCCCATATTTCTTGTTGGCTTCCACTTGAAGGCTTGTTAGGTCGAATAGCCGCGGAGGTGCCTCTTTCACTTTCTTTTTCGTCACTTCCGTCACCTCAAACTCACTCTCGGCAGCCTCCTTCAATTTCCCTTGACCCTCTTCTTCAGTCTTAAAAGCTTTTACATTGGAAGTAAAGGTGACATCGCGGTAGAGAGTGCGCAATTCATAAGTTGTAGTCGGCACGAAATTCTCTATCTCCTTCTGGCGATTCACTACAAGCGCGAGGGTAGGGGTCTGCACCCTACCCACTGAAAGGACATTATTGCGAGAGTCGTTCCTCTCAGCATATTTCAGAGTGTAAAGTCGTGTGGCATTGATGCCCAAAATCCAATCACCAATGGCTCTGCATAGTCCGGCTACGTATAGACTCTCGAGCTCTTTCTGAGGCCTCAGATGCTCAAAACCCTCTCTTATCGATTCATCCGTGAGCGAGGAAATCCATAGCCTCTCTACCGGTTTGTCACACCCGGCCTTCTGCATCACCCATCTTTGTATCAATTCACCCTCTTGTCCGGCATCACCGCAGTTGATCACCTTGTCACATCTCTTGATAAGGCGTTCTATCACTTCAAACTGATGCTGGATTCCTTTGTCATCTTTCAACTTGATGCCAAATCTCTGCGGTATCATAGGAAGTGCTGAAAGCGACCAGCGCTTCCAGTCAGGAGTGTAGTCTGCCGGATCCTTCAGCTCGCAAAGATGACCGAATGTCCAGGTGACACAATAATCGCCACCCTCAAAATATCCGTCTCTCCTCACGTCTGCACCAAGTATTTTGGCTATATCCGCACCTACACTGGGTTTCTCCGTAATACAAAGAATCATATAAATTGCTTCAAATTATATTTCTCTTCAAAATTCAAGCCTCAGGCCTCTTGACCCTTGACCCTTGACTCTTGACCCTTAACCCTTAACTATTGCCCCTTAACACTTAATTCCAATCTCTTAGCCTCATTCCAATACTCATCCATCTCTGCAAGAGTCATGTCTTTCAGATTCTTCCCCGCTTCCTTTGCTTTGGCTTCAAGATAGTTGAATCTCCTGATAAACTTTCTATTGGTCTCCTCAAGAGCATTTTCCGGAACCACATTATATAGTCTCGCTGCATTCACTATAGAGAAGAAAAGGTCGCCAAATTCTTTTTCGATTCCTTCTTTATTCCCGGCCTTGATTTCTGCCTCAACCTCAGCGGTCTCTTCTTTCACTTTGTCCCACACCTGTGATGGCTCATCCCAATCAAATCCAACATGAGCTGCTTTTTCTTGAATCCGATAGGCCTTAATCAGTGCCGGGAGAGCCGATGGTACGCCTGATAGTACAGTCTTATTGCCATCCTTCTCCTTCAGCTTGATTTGCTCCCAGTTGTCGGCAACTGCATCTGCTGTCTCAGCCTTGACTTCTCCATAAATATGGGGATGACGGAAAATTAGCTTGTCAGTCAACGCCGTGCACACATCTGCAATGTCAAACTCCCCTTTTTCATCTGCTATTTTGCTATAGAATGCTACATGAAGAAGCACATCTCCAAGTTCTTTTTTTATGTTCGGTACATCCTCTCCCATAAGCGCATCGCAAAGCTCATACACTTCCTCTACTGTATTCGGCCGGAGCGACTCATTGGTCTGTTTCCTATCCCAAGGACATTTCTCCCTTAATGTATCAAGCACATCAAGTAATTTCCCAAATGCCTCTATCTTTTCCTCTCTTGTATGCATATTTATCTAATCATTTATTTATTCATGTTTCGTCTTTTCACTATATTTTGATTCCTTTACAGAATCTTCTCTGTCTATCCTCTGTGTGAAAAAACTTCTGCAAAATTACTAAAAATTTGGAAATTTTTTGCTATCTTTGCCTTTTGAAATCTATCGGCAGACGCATTTTTTATTCTTTGCGTTCAGTGTGTTATCTTTGTGCTGATAGTAATTTGTTGATAATTAATGGATAAGATTTTAGATACACGTGAAGTTCATAAATTCGATAAGCTCCTTGATGGTGCCTCATCGATTGTTTTGACATGCCATGTCCGTCCGGATGGTGATGCTGTTGGAAGCACCCTCGGTTGGATGCATGTTCTTGAATCTCTCGGTAAGTCTGTGGCTGTAGTTGTCCCCGACAATGCCCCCCGCTCACTGTCTTTCCTCCCTGGTTTCGACCGCATGGCTGTTTTCACTCGCCATGAGGAATATTGCGAGAAACTATTTCGTGAGGCTGACCTCGTGATCTGCTGCGATTTCAATCAGCCTTCCAGGCTCGACCGTATGCAGACCTTGCTTGATCTTGCAAAATGCCCCAAAGTGCTTATCGACCATCATGTAGAGCCGGATCCTTTTGCCGACATCATTTTCTCTTTCCCCGACATGTCGAGCACTTGTGAACTCTCGTTTCGTATTTTGGCAGATTTAGGCTTATATAATGAAATGTCGCTTGAGGCAGCCACTTGCATTCTCACGGGCCTGATCACTGACACTAAGAATTTTACTGTAAACTGCAAGAATTCAGATATCTATGAGATTTTGCAACGTTTGCTTGAGAAAGGGTGCGATAAAAATCGAATTGTAAGGCTCGCTTTAATGGAGAAAAGTTATGGCGCCCTTATGCTTGAAGCTTATGCCATCTATAATAAGATGGAGATTCTTCCTGAATTCCATGGCTCAGTAATATGCCTTAATAAGCAAGAATGCGAGAGATTTCATTATGAGAAAGGAGACACTGAAGGCATTGTAAACCGTCCTACGGAAATTAGAGGAATAACTTTCAGTTTTTTCCTACGCGAAGATTCCGACTGCATCAAGGTCTCAGCCCGCAGCGTGATGGACTTCCCCGTAAATCTGATGTGTAAAGAAATCTTCGGCGGTGGAGGCCATGTCATGGCTGCTGGTGCAGAATATCATGGTTCTCTCGAAGACTGCCGTAAACTTCTCTTAGACGCAATTCCCAAATATTCTCAATATTTAAAAGGAAGAACCGAAAAACTTGACTATTTTAACATAAACCACCTAAACACCCAAAACCATTAAATATTTAAACAGATGAAATTCCCCATATCTATAGCTTTGTTTATTATGCTTTTCTTTGCGTCTTGTTCTAAGACCCAAAGTTATTCTGATCTTCTGAAAAACGAACAGAAGGTCAGCAACTGGTTTCTTGCCCAGCACACTGTATGCAATGAGATTCCGGCTGACAGCGTTTTTAAAGAAGGCCCAAATGCTCCTTTCTATCGAATGGACGATGACGGCTATGTGTATATGCAAGTGATAAAATCCGAAAAAAAGGCTGATCGAGACATTCCTCAGACTGGCGACCAGGTCTATTTCACATTTACGCGCTATAACATTGATGAAATGTATCGCAATAATACTCTTAATGTTTCAGCAGACTACAGCAATCAAGACAATCTTGTGGGTGCGATCAGCACTTATTTCATCTTCAATAACTATCGGGTGTCTGTTTCTTCACAATTTGGTTCTGGAATTCAAGTCCCGGTCAGCTATCTCGGTTATAATTCTGAAGTAAATATCCTTCTGAAATCTTACTATGGTTTTTCTCAGGATAACACCACATGTATCCCCTATCTCGTAAACACCCGCTATTTCAAAGCCGAATATTAATACTGATTCCAAACCGAAATATTCAAAATCATAAGAAATAAATATTCAAAATTCAAAATT
>CAZCZX010000013.1:12326-15586 GCA_964503095.1 uncultured Sangeribacter sp. | reverse complement strand
CAAATATGAGTCTAATCAAATCTATCTCCGGCATTCGCGGCACCATCGGTGGCCATACTGGCGACGGCCTTGGAGGTGTCGATATCGTGAAATTCACAGCTGCCTACGCACAGCATATTAAAAATATTAATAATGGGCACACCGGTAAAATTGTTGTTGGCCGCGATGCCCGTATATCCGGTCCTATGGTCTCCCATCTTGTTGTGGGTACTCTTATGGCTATGGGATTCGATGTAATCAATATAGATCTTGCTACAACTCCTACTACAGAACTCGCAGTTGTAGGCGAAAATGCCGATGGAGGTATCATCCTTACTGCAAGCCACAATCCTATTCAATGGAATGCCCTCAAACTTCTCGACCGCAATGGCGAATTCCTTACTGATGCAGCAGGAAAAGAAGTGATCCGTATTGCAGAGGAAGAAGATTTCACATTTGCCGATGTAATGGATCTTGGTGCTGAATATGTCAATAATGCGTGGGGTGATCGTCATATTGACATGGTCAAAGCATTGAAACTCGTTGATATTGATGCTATATCGAAAGCAAATTTCATTGTCGCTGTTGATGCAGTCAATTCTGTCGGTGGCGTAGTGATTCCCCGATTGCTTAAAGCTCTTGGAGTAAAGAATGTAATCGAACTTAATTGCGAAGCCAACGGTCATTTTGCTCACACTCCTGAACCCATACCGGAGAATCTTACTCAGATAGCCGACCTCATGAAGTCGGGCAAGGCTGACGTAGGTTTCGTTGTCGATCCTGATGTCGACCGTCTTGCTATAGTTATGGAAAATGGAGAAATGTTTGTCGAGGAATATACTCTTGTTGCTGTTGCAGATTATATACTCTCTCACACTCCTGGTTCTACAGTCTCCAACCTGAGCAGTTCACGCGCTCTTCGCGATGTGACGCGTCGTCATGGATGTGAATACAATGCTGCTGCCGTTGGAGAAGTCAATGTCGTGGCTAAAATGAAGGAAACCGGTGCTGTTATCGGTGGTGAAGGAAATGGGGGAGTGATATATCCCGAACTGCACTACGGTCGCGATGCTCTCGTTGGGGTTGCCATTTTCCTGACACTCCTTGCAAAATCAGGAAAGAAAGTTAGTGAACTGAAGATGACTTATCCCCCTTATCAGATAGCAAAGAATAAAATTCAGCTTACTCCTGACATCGACGTGGATGCGATCCTTCTTGCTGTCAAGGAAAAGTTTGCAGGTTGTGAGATCACTGATATCGATGGAGTGAAGATCGATTTCCCGGAGTCTTGGGTGCATCTGCGCAAATCAAACACCGAACCCATCATCCGCATCTACAGCGAAGCGGAGACAATGGAAAAAGCCGAGGCCCTCGCCGAAGAAATCAAATCCGTAATAGCCTCCCTATAAATCCAATTGATGCATAATGCAATAATCCCATATTGATTATGAATTATGCATTATGAATTATGCATTAAATAAGTTATGTTAAAGAAATTCTTTCTAAATCTCCTGTCCTCTTTTGTAGGCGCATGGATTGCCATCGGACTTTTCTGTCTTGTGGGTTTTTTCGTCGTGATCGGTGTTATAGCTCGTTTCGGCGGAGATGAAGAAAAATCATCCACTAAAGTTTCCTCGAAATCTGTACTTGTTCTTGACCTTACCGGAACTATTGTGGAAACTCCGGAATCCGGTCAGTTCGATTTTATGTCGCTTGCAATGGGTGGCGAAAAAGATACTCCTACTGCCCTCAACGTCTTAGTCAATGGTATCCGTGAAGGTAAGGATTCAAAGGATATCGTGGCTATGTATATCAAATGCGGTCATCCCGTTGCTTCTCCCGCCACTCTCAATGCTGTGCGTCAGGCAATCGCCGATTTTAAGAAAAGCGGAAAGAAAGTATATGCCTACGCAGATGCTATGACTATGGGCGATTATTTCGTGGCTTCTCAGGCTGATAGTCTTTTCTTGAATCCTGGCGGTATGTTGGAGGTTTCAGGTCTTGGAGGCACTACACTATTCTATAAGGATTTCCTTGACAAGATCGGAGTGAATATGACTCTCGTGAAAGTGGGCACTTTCAAGTCGGCTGCCGAACCTTATATTTCCAATCAGATGAGTGCTCCCGCTCGTGCTCAGCTCGACACCCTTTATGGCAATATGTGGAGCTATATAGGAAAATCAGTGGCAGAAGGAAGAAAATCTCTCAATGACAGTTCTTTGAATAAAGCCGCCAACGACTTTATTGTATTCAAACCCTCCTCTTATGTCCTTAAAAAAGGTTTTGTTGATAGACTGGCATATGAGCGCCAAATGGATGATATCATAGGTAATCTTGTTGGTAAAGATGGCGACGATGTAGATTACTATACTCCCGAGACGCTTGCTGAAAATTCTGATTGGGGTAAAGATTACTCCAACAAGAATCGTGTTGCTGTCTTGTATGCTACAGGTGAAATTCAGGAATATTCTAAAACCGGTATAGATTGTTATCGTCTTGTTCCGCAAATTACTGATCTCGCTGATGATGACAACGTTAAGGCACTTGTGCTACGTGTAAATTCTCCCGGAGGTTCTGTTTTCGGAAGCGAGCAGATCGGTGAGGCTCTCGACTATTTCAAATCAAAAGGAAAACCGTTCATCGTCTCCATGGGTGATTATGCCGCCTCCGGAGGTTATTGGATTTCCTGCACAGCCGACAAGATTTATGCTGATCCTCTTACAATTACAGGGTCTATCGGCATTTTCGGCCTTTTCCCATCTGCTGAAGGGCTTGTGAAGAAACTTGGCATCACTCCTCAGACTGTTTCTACCAATCCCGGCAAGAATATTTCACTTTTCGCTGATCCAACTGCTCAGCAAATTGCAGTGCTTCAAGAATATATTAATGACGGTTATTCCCGTTTCGTCAAGCGTGTGGCTAAAGGACGTAATATGAAGGAGGCCCGTGTTCGTCAGATTGCCGAAGGCAGAGTTTACGATGCAGTGCAAGCAAAGTCCCTGAAACTCGTAGATGAACTTGGTTCACTCGATGATGCCGTCCTTTATGCTGCCTCAAAGGCTGGCCTAAAAGCGGATAAATATGGAGTCGCTGTTTATCCAAAATATAAACCTGATGTTTGGGATATTCTGCGTTCTCAAGGTCTTGACCAACTTAATCAAGAGATCTCCAAGATAGCAGGGGAGAATCCTGAGTCTATCCTCGTTTATGAATCTGCGCGTCTTTTGCGTAGGTCTCCATGGCAAGCCCTCATGACTCCTCTATATCTCCACTTTAACTAA
>CAZCZX010000013.1:11113-12226 GCA_964503095.1 uncultured Sangeribacter sp. | reverse complement strand
CCCTAAAGGCCCTAAAGCCCTAAAACCAATATGACCACTCTCGAAAAATCTCTTAAGTACGTTCTTACCCCCCTGTCATGGCTATATGGCTTGGGGGTGACCGTGCGAAATAAGTTCTTTGACTGGGGCATTCTTAAAGAGGTTTCTTTCGATGTGCCAGTGGTCGGTGTTGGTAATATCACTGTTGGGGGCACCGGCAAAACCCCCCATGTGGAGTATATTCTTGAGTGCCTTCGCTATAAAAGAAACATTGCTGTCTTGAGTCGTGGTTATAAGAGAAAGACTAAAGGCTTCCTCATTGCTTCCGCAAAAAGCACTCCAGACAGCATAGGCGATGAACCACTACAGATTTATGAGAAGTTTGGAGGTACAGTGAAGGTGGCTGTATGTGAGAGCCGAGTAAAGGGTGTGCGTCAACTGATGAAGGAATTTCCGGATATCGACCTAATTGTGCTCGACGATTCATTCCAACACCGATATATAAAACCTAAAGTGAATATTATGCTGATGGATTATTCACGTCCTATATACGCTGATAATATTCTTCCTTTGGGAAGGCTGCGCGAGAGTGCTAATGCTATCGACCGTGCTGATATGGTGATCACTACCAAATGCCCTTCTACTGTCTCTGCACTCGATATGCGCATCGTATCTAAGCATCTCAATCTTATGCCATATCAGAAGTTATATTTTTCTTCTTTCGATTATGGTGGCCTTATCCCTGTTTTTCCGGATGAATGTTCAAAACGTGTGCTAATATCTGATATTACTGCAGATGATACGGTTCTCCTTTTGACAGGAATTGCAAATCCCCGACCATTCGTGAATCATTTCCGTCAGTATCCGTTTAAAAAACGAGTCCTTCACTTCCCTGATCATCACGATTTCAAGAAGTCTGACCTCAATGAGATTCTGACAAAATATAACGCTGCCTCCGGTAATAATAAATATATAATTACCACAGAGAAAGACGCGATGCGAATTTGTCATAATCCCTACTTCCCCCACGAACTTATGTCTCACATCTTCTACATCCCAATAGGTGTAAATATGCTTGAGACCAATTTCGGCTACGACTTCGTCCCCGACCTCCTCCAAGCCATAGAAAAATAA
>CAZCZX010000013.1:2998-11013 GCA_964503095.1 uncultured Sangeribacter sp. | reverse complement strand
AAAAAACCATGCTCGAAAAAATCAAAGAAACCTCAGCTTTCATAAGCTCCAAAGTATCAAAACTCCCTGAAATAGCAATTATCCTCGGTTCCGGTCTTGGCAATCTCGCTGACAATATGGATGTGACTGCCGAAATCGACTATAAAGATATTCCCAATTTCCCAATTTCTACTGTTGCCGGTCACGCAGGACGCCTTATTTTTGGCAACCTCGGTGGCAAATACGTCATGGCGATGAAAGGCCGTTTCCATTACTATGAGGGTTATGACATGAAGCAGGTGACTTTCCCTATTCGTGTTATGAAGGACCTTGGCGTTAAGACTCTATTCGTTAGCAACGCTGCCGGTGGTATGAATAAGGAATTCCGAGTAGGCGACGTGATGGTGATCACAGATCACATCAATCTTTTCCCGGAAAATCCACTCCGTGGTAAAAACTACGAGGAACTCGGCACTCGATTCCCGGCGATGACAGAAGCATATAAGAAATATCTTATCAAATATGCCGATGAAATCGCAGATGCCGAAGGTCTCAGACTCATGCACGGTGTTTATGTTGGAACTCCCGGTCCTACTTTCGAGACTCCGGCTGAATATGAATACTTCCGTGTCATCGGAGGAGATGCAGTAGGAATGTCTACTGTCCCTGAAGTGATTGTGGCAAACCATGCAGGTATGGATGTATTCGGTCTGTCGGTAATCACCGACCTCGGAGGCAAAGACATCGACTATGTTCCGACTCATGAGGAAGTGCAGCAAGCAGCCGAAAAAGCCTCCCCCGTAATGGTCAAGCTTATCACAAGTCTACTTTCCCGCCTATAATATAGTCCGGACGACTATATGTCTTGTTAACCCCCCCCGGTGTTACCGGGGGTGAAAGTACAAAAATAATCCTCGCCCCGGAGGGGCGAAACTCATAATAAAAAAATGTCAGAAATCTCAGATCTCGGCGAATTCGGTCTTATCGACCGACTCACCAAAGACTTCCCTTTAAAAAACGAGTCTTCCATATATGGAGTAGGCGACGATGCGGCAATTCTTAATTTTAAGGATAAAGATGTTCTCGTCACTACAGATCTTCTCCTCGAAGGCATTCACTTCGATCTCCGTTATGTCCCTCTCAAGCATCTCGGCTATAAATCTGCTATTGTAAATTTTAGCGATATTTATGCTATGGGAGGTACACCCCGACAGATAACAGTCTCCCTCGGCATATCAAGTCGTTTTTCTCTTGAACACATCGAGACTCTATATGAGGGAATACGCACAGCTTGTGAGATCTATGGTGTTGACCTTGTAGGAGGTGACACTTCTGCTTCTGTCACAGGCCTCGTGATCAGCATCACCTGCATTGGCGATTGCGAAAAAGGTAAGGAAATACGTCGCGACGGTGCCAAACCCACTGATTTGGTTTGCGTTTCCGGCGACCTTGGTGCCGCCTTTATGGGCCTGCAGCTTCTTGAGCGCGAAAACCGTGTCAGTGCGAATGCAGGAAAGGATTTCCAACCGGATTTCTCTGGAAAAGAATATATCCTCGAGCGCCAGTTAAAACCTGAGGCAAGAAAAGATATCATAGAGGCTTTGCGCAGCGAAGGCATCAATCCAACTTCTATGATGGATGTTAGTGATGGCCTTTCTTCCGAACTCCTGCATATATGCAAGAATTCCAACACTGGATGCCGAGTCTACGAAGATAAGATTCCAATCGACTATCAGACTGCCCTGATGGCAGAGGAATTAAACATGAATCTCGTGACTGCCGCCATGAATGGGGGAGAAGACTACGAGCTCCTTTTCACTGTCCCCCTTACTGAGCACGATCGTATTGAAAACATCAAAGGGGTCAAAATGATAGGCTACATCACTGCTCCTGAACTCGGATGCGCGATGATCACCCGCGACGGCCAGGAATTCCCCCTCAAAGCCCAAGGCTGGAACGCCTTCACCCGCTGATTATTTTGTTAACCCTGAGCGTCAGCTCAGGGTTTATCTGTATATTCGTCATTATCGACTCCGGAGGAGTCGCACTTTTCTCCTTTCAGATTAACTCATTCCAACGTGATTTTAATTTATTTAACACTGTTTTTGCATCCCATACAAAACTAAAGTGTTAAATTTGCAGTTGATTTAAAAGAGTGGTATTCGTTTATTTCCGTATGCCATCTTCATATTTATTAATATAAAAAGAAAAATCAACTGAATCTCCCTATGGAACAGACAGTTAATATTCGCGAACTTAACGATCGCATCGCTGCCCACAGCAATTTCTTAAACTTAATCCGTAATGGAATGGACCAGCGGATCGTTGGTCAGAAGCATCTCGTTGACTCTCTTCTTATCGCTCTCCTTTGCAATGGACACGTCCTTCTCGAAGGCGTTCCTGGTCTTGCTAAGACTCTTGCTATCAAGACCCTCGCAAACATTGTCGATGCTAAATATTCTCGAATCCAATTTACTCCCGACCTTCTTCCTGCCGACGTTATCGGTACACTTATCTATAGCGTGAAGAAAGAGCAGTTTGAAGTAAAGAAAGGTCCTATCTTTGCCAATTTCGTTCTTGCAGACGAAATCAACCGTGCCCCGGCTAAAGTGCAGAGTGCTCTCCTTGAGGCTATGCAGGAACGCCAGGTCACTATCGGAGAACAGACTTTCCCACTCGACCGTCCTTTCCTCGTGATGGCAACTCAAAACCCAATCGAGCAAGAAGGTACCTACCCGCTTCCTGAAGCTCAGACCGACCGTTTCCTCCTTAAGGTCGTGATTGGATATCCCAATAAGCAAGAAGAGAAGCAGATTATCCGTCAGAATATCCGTGGCACTCTCGAGGAGGTTCGTCCTCTCGTTTCTACTCAAGATGTCCTTGAAATCCAAAAACTCGTCCGCGAGATCTATATCGACGAGAAGATAGAAAATTATATTGTAGATATCGTGTTCGCCACCCGTAATCCGGAGGCTGCAGGTCTGAAAGATCTCGAAGGAATCATCGCTTACGGTGCATCTCCTCGTGCATCCATTTCTCTTGCTCTTGCTTCTCGTGCTTATGCATTCCTGCAGGGTAGGGGATATGTGATTCCTGAAGATGTCCGTGCTGTCTGCCACGACGTGATGCGTCATCGTATTGGCCTCACCTACGAAGCAGAAGCCAACAATATCTCTGCCGACGAAATCATCTCAAGCATCCTCGACAAAGTCCAAGTCCCCTAAAACGACTCCGGCCTTTTGATCCTTGATCCTTGACCCTTAACCCTTAACTCTTAACCCTTGAATAGTGGATTCCAAAGAACTTCTTAAGAAAGTACGCAAGATAGAAATAAAGTCGCGTGGACTCTCCAACAATATATTTGCTGGAGAATACCACACGGCTTTCAAAGGTCGCGGAATGATGTTCTCCGAGGTAAGAGAATATCAGCCCGGCGATGATGTGCGTGACATTGACTGGAATGTAACGGCACGTCACAATAAGCCTTACGTTAAAGTCTATGAAGAGGAACGCGAGCTTACTGTAATGCTCCTCGTCGACGTCAGTGGAAGCCGTGATTTCGGAGCCGTTGGGCAGGTGAAACGTGAGTTTATCGCTGAGATTGCCGCTACTCTGGCTTTCTCTTCAATTCAAAATAATGATAAGGTCGGTGTCATTTTCTTCAGCGATAAAGTTGAAAAGTTTATCCCTCCTCAGAAAGGTCGCAAGCATATTCTTTTTATTATCCGTGAGATCATTGATTTCAAACCTGAACATCGAGCCACGGATATTAATGCTCCTCTCGTGTTCATGACGAATGCTTTGAAAAAGAAATGCTCTGCTTTCCTTTTGAGCGATTTCATTGACTCTCATGATTATTTCAAATCTCTCTCCATTGCCAACCATAAGCACGACGTAGCGGCTATTCAGGTCTATGACAAGCGTGATGCAAAAATGCCTGATGTCGGTCTTGTTCGGTTTAAAGATCTTGAGACCGGACGCGATCTCTGGCTCGACACTTCTTCTAAAAGTGTTAGAAAGGCTTATGATAAAGCATGGTACGAGCGACAACAGAATTTCTCCTCTACCACTGCTCGCTGTGGTGTAGACTCGGTTTCTGTCGCTACCGACGAAGATTATGTGAAGGCTCTGATTGCTCTTTTCCGACGTCGCAGTTGAGTGTAGTCTTCCATTATAATGAAAATTGATTATTTTTCATAAATGTATATTCATTTGAATTTGGATGAGAGATTTATGAATTATGCATTTTGATTTTTGCACTGCATAGTATGTTTAAGTCACTTCATAAATATTTGACATTCCTTTTCGTTGCGTTGACGGCTTGCTTCGCTTCTTCTGCTGCTGTCACCGTCACAGCATCTCTCGACTCTACCTCTATTCTAATGGGAAGAGTTGATACTCTTCGTCTGTTTGTAGAGCGAGATGCCAATCGCCAAGGAGTATTCCCTCTATTCAACAAGGTACCAGAGGGAGGCTATGTAACTCTCTTTGGTGATACTATCGAACTCGGTGCCCCACGAATGGACACTGTGAAGAAGGAAGGTTCCCGCATCACGGAACGCCTTGTTGTCCCGGTGCAGGTTTTTGATTCCGGGTTTTATAAACTTCCTCCTTTCATCTATATTTCTGCTACTGATTCTGCTGCTTCTAATCAAGTGGAACTTACTGTAGTGCCGGTGAAAGTCGGAGAGAACGATGCAATATCTGATTATAAGGATGTTTCCGATCCTTCCGACCGCTCTTTCTGGGATTGGATGCCCGATTGGCTCTACGATCTTTGGTGGCTTTGGATTCTTCTTATAGCCGCAATAGCCGCCGCGATCTATTTCGGTAGAAAATATAGGAAAACCGGTAAGTTTATTACTCTTCCCGAAAAGCCACAACCCAAGCCTTGGACTGTCGCTCTCGATCGTCTTGAACATCTGAAGGCCAAAAATCTTTGGGAAAACGGCATGGAAAAGGAATATTTCACCGAACTTACAGATATCCTTCGCGATTATCTCGCTCAGCGTTTCGGTATCAATGCTATGGAGATGACTTCTCGTCAGATCATGCAGACTCTTGCTGATCAAGCCGATGTCAAGGAAAAACGCTCCTACGTCCGTAAGATTCTTGATATAGCAGACTTCGTGAAGTTTGCTAAGGTGCGTCCTCTCCCTGCCGATAATGTCGAGGCTTTCGACAATGCTGTCAATTTCGTTAAAGAGACCATCCCGGTTGCCCCTGATCCCCAGACACCAGACACCTCGACACCTGATTCCTCTTCAAAGAAAGGAGGTGCCAAATGAAATTCCTTCATCCAGGTTTGCTGTGGCTCCTTCTGATTTTGGTCCCACTCATTGTGTGGTATGTGGCTAAGCAGCGTAATGCCAATCCTTCCATTGGCGTTTCTACCCTCTCTCCATTCTTGAAGTTTGGAAATTCCTGGAAGGTATGGGTGATTCATCTTTGCTTCGCTTTGCGCTTGCTTTGCATTGCTGCTATTATTGTGGCTCTTGCTCGCCCACAGACACACGACAGTCTCAAAAATTCCCGTGTGCTTGGCACTGACATTATTCTTGCGATGGATATCTCCGGTTCTATGTCAGCCACTGACTTCAAACCAAACCGTTTCATCGCTGCCAAAGACGTTGCAACATCTTTCGTTAATTCCCGCACCAATGATAATATGGGTCTTGTTGTCTTTGCTGGTGAATCCCTCTCTCTTATGCCATTGACCAACGACCGGGCAGCTCTCGTCAATGCTATCGCTAATGTTGATATGGGCGACCTTAACGATGGTACTGCTATTGGTGATGGCCTCACAAGTGCTATTAATCGAATATCCCAGGGAAAGGCGAAGTCGAAAAGTATCATACTTCTTACCGACGGTAGCAACAATGCCGGAGATGTCCCTCCCGTCACTGCTGCTCAGATTGCTAAGCAAAAGGGTATTAAGATATACACCATCGGTGTCGGAACCAATGGAAAGATGCAGATTCCTGACCCTTATGGTTTCTCCACTACCACTCTTGAGACCAAGATTGATGAGCCGCTTCTAAAGAATATGGCTAATCTCACCGGAGGTAAATATTTCCGTGCTAAAGATGAGCGTGTACTCAAGCACGTGTTCGAGGAGATTGATTCTCTCGAAAAGTCAAGCATAGATGTCAACTCTGTGACTCTCACCGAAGAGAAGTTCATGCCTTGGCTTTGGCTCGCTTTTGCTTCGCTGGCTCTTTCCCTTTTGCTTCGTTACACAATTATTAGAAGAATACCGTAATGTTTACGTTTGCATATCCCGCTTTACTCATCCTTTTGATTGCAGTGCCTTTGGTGGTATTGCTCTATATTCTTGCAAGCTTCGCAAGGAAAAGGAAACTTGCCAAGTTTGGAAACCCTGAGTCTTTGAAAGATCTCATGCCCGAGGTTTCTAAATATAAACGCCCTTTGAAACTCGCTCTTGAGGTTTCGGCATTGGCTTTGCTCGCTCTCGCTCTTTGTCGTCCTTGGGGTGGTGTGCACTCTTCTAAGTCGGAAAAGGAAGGTATTGAGGTGGTGATTGCCGTTGACGTCTCCAACTCTATGCTCGCTTCTTCTACCGCTGACAATTCCGGTACATCAAGAATGCGCGCAGCCAAACTTGTGCTTGAAAAGCTCATTAATCGCCTTGATAATGACAGGGTTGGTCTAATTGTCTACGCTGAAGATGCCTACACTCTGATTCCAGTGACTACCGACTATGTTTCAGCTAAGATTTTCTTAAATTCTATCGATCCTTCTCAATATGATAATCAAGGCACCAATATTGGCGCTGCTATTGACAGGGCTGTGAAGTCGTTTAGTGCTGATGATAATATCGGTAAGGCGATTGTCCTAATTACAGATGCCGAGGAACTCGATGATGAGGCCGGAGCAGTGGAAGCAGCTAAGCAGGCCAAGAAAAATCATATACAACTTAACGTTGTCGGTGTAGGTTCTCCTACTCCTGTGCGTATCCCTACAAAGTCCGGCCCTATGATTAATCCAGAAACCGGACTCCCTGTTGAGACTGCACTCGATGAGAATCTGGCTGCTCGAATTGCTGGGGCTGGTGATGGTATTTATGTAAATGCCTCAAATCCGGATGCCCTCAATGAACTCGAAAAACAAATGGATACAGTGAAGAAATCTGCTTTGGAGACTAATGCGTATGCAGTCCACGATGAACTCTTCTCCATCTTTGCCTGGATTGCTCTCATTCTCCTTGTAATTGATGTGTTTATTCTCGACCGCAAGATCCGTTGGCTCGATAAGATCACTTTCTTTAAGAAAGAAACAGCAGTCATTGTATTGCTCGCTATTTCTGCTGCGTGTGCTTTCGATGCCTCTGCCACTACCAATCGGAAGGAACGTCGACTTGTCACTCAAGGCAATGAACTTTTCAAAGAAGGTCATTTCCTTGAGGCAGGGGAGAAATATCAGCAGGCTCTTAAACTTGAACCAGAATCCAAGGAGGCTCTCTACAATCTTGGCCTTACTTATATTCGTCGTGCCAATGCTGCTCAGTCTGATTCTCTTCGCCAGCAACTGGTGAAAGCCGGAGCCGAGGCTATGCAGAATGTGGCGCAGTCTGCTAAAGAAAAACCCAATCTTGCTGCAGATGCAATTTTCAATCTTGGAAATATTGCCTTCAATTCTGAAGATTATGCCCAGGCGGTGCAGATGTATAAGCAATCACTTCGCATCCGTCCGGAGGATGAAAAGGCTCGCAGAAACCTCCGCATAGCTCAGAAGAAACTTCAAAATCAAGATCAAGACAAGAATCAAGATCAAGACAAGGATAAGGATCAAGACAAGGATCAAGATCAAAATCAAGACCAAAACAAAGATCAAAACCAAGATCAAAACCAAGACCAGAATCAGCAGCAAAATCAAGATAAGCAGCAACAGCAACAGCAACCGGAACTCAATCCTCAGGCTGCCGAGCAAATCTTGAAAGCGATGGAGAATAAGGAAAACCAAACCCGCGCACGTGTCAACAAAAACGGCCAAGAAGCCGCTGGCCGCTCCAAAAA
>CAZCZX010000013.1:0-2898 GCA_964503095.1 uncultured Sangeribacter sp. | reverse complement strand
CCGTGCGCGTCCCCACGAGTCTTTAAGCATACTCCAATGCCTCAATTCTCAATTCTCAATTCTCAATTCTCAATTAAAGATGACCCAATTTAGAAGATACATATTCATATTGCTCCTTTCCGCTTTTTCGCTGTCAGCAACTGCAGCGGCAAAGTTCCAGCTCTCAGTCTCTACCCAGACCGGTAGCGACGACATTGAGGTTGGTGAGCAGTTCTATGTCTACATGAAACTCGACAATGTAGATGCCGAACCCTCTGCTCCTGAAGTCCCTGGTGCTTTGGTAAAGTATTTCACTCTCAGCAGCCAGTCATCTTCAATGTCAAGCATAAATGGTAAGGTCACTCGCTCACAGTCTCGAACATATGTCGCTACCTGCACAGCTTCGAAGGAGGGTAAATATTCCATCGGTCCTCTTCAGGTTGGAGATGTTAGAAGTAACAAGGCTTCCTACACTATCGTCAAGTCCGGAACCGGAAGTCTCTCTAAACTTCAGCAACGCCAGCAACAGCAGCGTCAACAGCAACAGCAATCTGCTCAGCAAGGGGCATACGGTCATGATCCGGATGATTCAAATCAAGGTCCAAAGTTTATAGGAAAGGGTAATGAGAAGTTGTTCCTTAAGGCTTCTGTTTCTAAGTCAACTGCTTATGAGCAGGAGGCTCTGGTGTATACCGTGAAACTCTATTCTTCTTATGCTCCAATTAAGTTTATAGGAGCCACTGAAGCTCCAAAGTTTGATGGCTTCGTGGTTGAAGAGTCTGATGAGACTTCAAAATCTCTTCACTATGAGACCTACAATGGCCAGGAATACGCTACTGCAATTATTGCACGATATATCATCTTCCCGCAAATGACAGGGAAACTCACCATCAAAGGAAACACATACACTGTCAGCACCGACGAACAGGAGTATTACGATGATCCATATTTCCGTATGCTCACTGTCCGACGCCCGATTCAGTTGAATGTGACTCCTAATGATCTTGTGATTGATGTGAAGGCTCTTCCTTCGCCACAACCTGCAGATTTCTCTGGAGGTGTAGGACAGTTCTCTATTTCCTCCTCACTCTCTTCTGCTGACTTAAAGACAAATCAACCCGCTTCTATCGTATATGAAGTCAAAGGTAGCGGCAACTTGAAATATATTAAACTTCCTGACCTTAACGACCTATATCCTAAGCAGCTTGAAGTCTTTACTCCAACTGCTGAGGTGAATGCAGCCGCTAAGGGAATGTCTGTGAGCGGAAACATCAAGTTTGACTATTCTTTCACTCCCCTTGAGATGGGACAATATCAGATACCTGAAGTGTCACTCGTCTATTTCGACCCTTCTACCGGTAGATATGAGAAGTCGGTTGCTAAAGGCTATACAGTGGAAGTTGATAAAGGTGCTCTTTCAGAGAAATCCCAGACCAAGAATCGACTTAAATTTGATGATTCTCTAATGCCTGTAGGAAGTCTCCACAAGAATTATACACCTATAATATATAAATTCGGTTATTGGCTCTGGTTCATTATCCCGGCGTTGGCTCTCTTGATTATTGTTATTGTTTATCGACGCCATCTCAAGAGTGCCGCTGACATTGTTGGAACTCGGATGCGAAAAGCCGGTAAAGTTGCTGCCAAACGTCTGAAGAAAGCTGCTGCTTGCATGAAGGCAGGAGACCGTGAACACTTCTACGATGAAATGCTAATTGCTCTTTGGGGCTATGTAAGTGCAAAATTGAATATCCCCACTTCAGAACTCAATCGTGAGAATGTAGCCCAACGTCTTTCTGAGGCTGGTGCTTCCGAAGATAGCATAAATAGCTTGCTCTCCGTCCTCGACGACTGCGAATTTGCAAAATATGCTCCCGGTTCAGGAGAAGACGAACTAAAACATATCTACGACCGAGGCACCGAAGTTATCAACTCCCTCGAAGACTCAAAGCAATTGCACGTAAGCAAGCATGCTCCGCATGCGCCCCTCTAAGTCAAAAGGAAACCAAGACCGAAGCAAATAAAGTAGTAAGCATGCTCCGCATGCGTCCCGCGCAGTCTAAACTGTGCTGAGGACGCAGTCCGAAGTAAAAAAATCTCAAGATAGAATGTCAATTAAATCAATATTCCACATACTCGCAATCCTCCTCCTCTCAACAACCGCGAGCGCCGCATCCCCCGACGTGGCCACCAAGCTATACGAGTCCGGAGATTATAGCCAAGCAGCAGAGGCATATAAATCCATCGCCGATGTCGACGGTGCCTCCCCGGCTCTTTACTACAATCTTGCCAACTCATACGCCCAGTCTGGCGATTTAGGGAATGCAATTCTATACTATTCCCGAGCAAACCGGCTCGATCCTTCCAATAAAGAAATAAAAAACAATCTAAACTACTTCATCTCAAAAGTAGAAGACTCCAATCGCGCTGAGCTCCGTGGCAAAAAGATTAGCGTATCTCCTGATCACGAGACATTCTTCAAAGCTGCTCATCGCGTGATAGCTGAGGAAGTGAAGTCTAATACATGGGCTATCCTTGCGGCAGTAAGTTTCATCTTGTTCCTCGCCGGAGTTGCTGTCTATCTTTTTTGCAGCAATGTTCTCTTGCGGAAAACCGGCTTCTTTGGAGGAATAGCACTATTCTTCGCCTCTATTATATTGGTGGTCTTTGCAAGTATGAGCGCAAGTTATTTCAATTCACACGATGAAGCAGTCTTGATGGCTTATAAGACTCCACTTCTCATTGAACCCTCTTCCGACTCAAAACCTGCTACAAATCAACTCTGTCAAGGCACTCGTTTCGAAATCATAGCAGAGGAAACCAACGTAGAAGGAATCCCAACATGGTATAAGGTTCGCGTAAACGCCGACATAGAAGGCTGGCTCCGAGCCGCCGACCTCGCCATAATCTAAAGCGCCT
>CAZCZX010000012.1:4370-25283 GCA_964503095.1 uncultured Sangeribacter sp. | reverse complement strand
ATTGGAATGGATTCTACGATGTAAGTTCAGATATCAACGGACAAGAAGGAATCACTGTCTCAGATGCCTCTGAAGTGGTGACACTTATCCTTGCGCAAGCATCTCCCGCCACATCTCCGAGAATGATGATTGGTGCTGACTACTACGATGATGACATGGATGCACTTATGCCTTGCAAAGTGAGAAGTTCAGGCTCTTATGGGTACAACATTCCGGTTTTTCTCGCCGACACCAAAGAGTATGTGGCTCTGCAAGCTGATATTACTATTAAGGCTCCAACGGCTATTATTGAAGTTAAACCAGGCACCAGAGCACTCAACCATAAATTGAGCTATCGAAGAATCGACGAACATACTATGCGAATAGTTCTTTTCGCACTCAATAACGTTGCATTTGGTGATAACAATGATGCTCTGTTTGAAATTATAGTTGACGGCCATCTTGATTCAGACGATGTTGAGATCACAAACATCATTGCATCAGATATAAATTCAAATGCTCACACGCTTATGATGCTTCCAGGAGGCGAGATTTCTTCAGTAGATGCCACGGAAGCCAATGAGGTCAGCATACGAACCATCACAAATAATCTGATTATTGGCAATGCCAAAGGACTCCCAATCTCTATAAGCACAATGGAGGGAGTCATAATCAAGACATTTGTTGCCACATCCGACCTCGAGACCTTCAGTCTGACTAAGGGTGTATATGTAGTCACTGTAGATAACAAGTCTGCAAAATTTGCAGTAAAATAATAACAGCTTTGCGACATGAAAGCACAATATAACAGAATACTCATTTTGCTGATGCTGCTCTTGGGGAGCGTGTCAGCGGCAATCGCAGCCGATAGTTTTTTTGTGGAGTCCACTCTTGTTGAAGCGGGTAAAAGCGCCACTTTAAATTTTCAGTTGGAGAATGACAGAACTTTCTATGGTTTCCAGACTGAAGTGTCGCTTCCTGCAGGACTTTCTCTCAAAAGCATCTCGCTCGACAAGACAAGGACCGACAGCAGTTATGACATGATCAGCAACCTTGAGAACGGTAAGATTTTGCTTGCCGTATACTCCAACAACCACTCCCCTATCGACGGAAATTCAGGTACTCTTCTTAATATGGAGGTAGATGTTGCACCTGATTTTTCAGGGGGCAATGTCACTCTTTCCAATTCTATATTTGTTGGTGAGAATAATAAAGACGTAAGGGTGCCGGATCGAACTTCCTATATCGGATTATATATTCCTGTCAGCAATATTTTACTCAATAAGTATGCCGCTGAGTTGAAAGTGGGAGAAGAATTGTCACTTATTGAGACGGTTCTCCCCGAAAATGCTTCAGATAAGAGTGTGACATGGTCTACAAGCAATCCGGAAGTAGTCTCAGTCGACGACAGAGGTCGCGTAACAGCTCTATCACTTGGTGAAGCAATTATAACAGTGACATGCGGCAATGTCTACGCCATATGCACGGTGTCGGTAATCCCTATTGAAGTCACCAGCATCATTCTCGACAGATCCACTTTAGATCTTCTTGTAGGCGAAAACTATACACTCATAGCAACAGTTCTTCCCGAGGACGCAACAGACAAGATTGTAACATGGAATTCAAGCAATCCTAATATTGCTACTGTTGATTCCGAAGGCAAAGTGACTTGTATTGCTGTTGGGGAAGTCAATATCACCGCAACGAGCGATGATGTCTCAGCCACTTGTAAAGTCACTGTCTCCATACCTGAACCTCCATTTATTCCTGCCATGGGAATTAATCTCGACAAAACCTCAGTTGAATTGGAAGTAGGACAATCTACATCTCTTTTGGCTACCGTTATGCCGGAGGATGCAACCGACAAAACCTTGGTTTGGGCTTCAAGTAATCCTAATATTGCCACAGTGGATGCTTATGGGAATGTCACTGCAATTGCACTCGGCAAGACTACTGTCAAAGTCTCTTGCGGCGATGCTTCTGCTTTATGCGATGTGACAGTCATTCCAACTCCAGTGACAGGGATATCCCTATCCAACACTACCCTCACATTAAAAGTCAACAAGACTGCCGAACTCCTTGAAATTGTCCATCCGGATAATGCGACCGATAAGTCTGTAAGATGGAGTTCATCGAGCCCAGAAGTGGCAACAGTAGATCAAAAAGGAATCGTGACTACTCTGGCGGTAGGAACAGCAATCATCACCGTAACCTCTGTCTCCAACCCTGAGGTTTCGGCTGAATGTTTAGTTACAGTAGAATCCGACATTGAAATAATTCCAGTAAAGGATATTTCTATCATTCCGTCCTTCCTCGACATGACAGAAGGTGACTCTTATAATCTCAAAGCATCCATCACTCCAGAGAATGCCTCTGACAAGACCGTGACATGGAGGTCGTCCGACAGATCCATTGCTACAGTCTCAGATAATGGAACAGTGACTGCTATATCTGCGGGAACCGTCACTATTTATGCTTCTTCTACCAATGGACTTACAGCGGAATGCTTAGTGACTGTATCTCCTTTGCGTGTACCTGTCATAAGCATCTCTCTTTCCAATACTGAATTGGTGATGACAGAAGGCGATAAAGCGGATATTATAGCAATTGTGCGTCCTGATAATGCCTCCGACAAGAGTGTTGTTTGGACATCAAGCGACGAGTCTATCGCTACTGTCGATCAAAAGGGAATTGTGACAGCCATAAAGCAAGGATTTGCAACAATCACTGCAACTGCATCAAATGGAGTTTCTGCCGAATGCGCTGTGACAGTAAAGCCTTTAGTTATTCCTGTCGAGAGCATAGCTTTGAATAAGGACTTTCTTGAACTTGAGATCAAGGACACATTTACCCTTATAGCCACAATATTGCCCGAGAATGCCACTGACAAGAGCGTCACATGGAGATCTTCCGACAAGTCTATCGCAACTGTCTCTGCAGATGGTGTCGTGACCGCTATTAGTGTGGGAACTGCCACAATCTATGCTTCTTCTTCAAATGGCTTAACTGCAGAATGCGTGGTGACTGTTAAACATGGCGTGGTAGAAGTCATAAGCATATCATTGTCAAACACTGAGCTGCTCATGTTCGAGGGTGACACTGCCGAACTGCTCGCCATTGTCCGTCCCGACAATGCCACCGACAAGAGTGTGGTATGGTCTTCAGGCGATGAGTCCATCGCGACTGTCGACCAGAACGGAATCGTTACAGCAATCAAGCAGGGACTGACTACCGTCACTGCCACCGCTTCAAATGGAGTGAAGGCTGAATGCGCCGTAACAGTAGTTCCTCTGATCATCCCTGTAGAGAGCATTTCACTAAATAAGGATTCTCTTGTGATGGAGATTGATGAAACCGAGACCCTCATTGCAACCATCCTGCCGGAGAATGCCTCTGACAAGAGCGTGACATGGAGATCCTCTGACAGGACTGTCGCAACTGTGGATGCAAATGGTACAGTTACCGGAGTGAGCGCAGGCTCGGCTACCATCTACGCATCCTCTTCAAATGGTCTCACTGCCGAATGCGCCGTCACTGTCAAACCGGGCGTGGTTGATGTCACAAGCATATCATTGTCAAACACTGAGCTGCTTATGTTCGAGGGTGACACTGCCGAACTGCTCGCCATTGTCCGTCCCGACAATGCCACCGACAAGAGTGTGGTATGGTCTTCAGGCGATGAGTCCATCGCGACTGTCGACCAGAACGGAATCGTTACAGCAATCAAGCAGGGACTGACTACCGTCACTGCCACCGCTTCAAATGGAGTGAAGGCTGAATGCGCCGTAACAGTAGTTCCTCTGATCATCCCTGTAGAGAGCATTTCACTAAATAAGGATTCTCTTGTGATGGAGATTGATGAAACCGAGACCCTCATTGCAACCATCCTGCCGGAGAATGCCTCTGACAAGAGCGTGACATGGAGATCCTCTGACAGGACTGTCGCAACTGTGGATGCAAATGGTACAGTTACCGGAGTGAGCGCAGGCTCGGCTACCATCTACGCATCCTCTTCAAATGGTCTCACTGCCGAATGCGCCGTTACTGTCAATCCTGGTGTGGTTGAGGTAATAAGCATATCCTTGTCAAACACTGAGCTGCTTATGTTCGAGGGTGACACCACCGAGCTGCTCGCTATTGTCCGTCCGGACAATGCCACCGACAAGAGTGTCGTCTGGTCTTCAGACGATGAGTCCATCGCGACTGTCGACCAGAACGGAATCGTTACAGCAATCAAGCAGGGAGTGACTACCGTCACCGCCACCGCTTCAAATGAAGTGAAGGCTGGGTGCGTCGTGACTGTGGTGCCATTGGTAATCCCCGTTGAGAGCATAACGCTCAACAAGGATTCTCTTGTGATGGAGATTGATGAAACAGAGACCCTCATTGCAACCATCTTGCCCGAGAATGCCAATGACAAAAGCGTCACTTGGAGATCTTCCGACAGGTCTGTCGCAACTGTGGATGAAAATGGCAATGTGACCGGAGTGAGCGCAGGCTCGGCTACTATATATGCCTCCTCTTCCAATGGCCTGACTGCCGAATGCGCCGTCACTGTCAATCCCGGTATAATCGAAGTTCTCAGTATAGCCTTATCAAACACAGAACTCCTATTAAAGGAAGGTGAGACATCCGAACTATTTGCTATTATTCGTCCTGAAGATGCATCTGACAAGAGAGTGGTTTGGTCTTCAAGCGACGAGTCTATCGCAACTGTCGATCAAAAAGGAATTGTTACTGCAATCAAGCAGGGACTTACAACCGTCACCGCTTCTGCATACAATGGAGTGAAGGCTGAATGCGCTGTGACTGTGGTGCCAGTTGCCATCCCAGTTGAGAGCATAACCCTCAACAAGGATTCCCTCGAGATGGAGATTGAGGAAACTTTCACACTCATTGCAACAGTATTGCCGGAGAATGCCACTGACAAGAGTGTCACTTGGAGATCTTCAGACAGGACTATAGCAACTGTGGATGACAATGGTCATGTGACCGGAGTGAGCGCTGGATCAGCTACCATCTATGCCTCTTCTTCCAATGGTCTGACTGCTGCATGCGCCGTCTCCGTCAATCCAGGAGTTATAGAGGTTATGAGCATATCACTGTCAAACACAGAACTTATAATGTTCGAAGGTGACACTGCCGAACTCCTTGCAATCATCCGTCCGGACAATGCCACCGACAAGAGCGTAGTTTGGTCGTCAAGCGATGAGTCTATCGCAACTGTCGACCAGAACGGAATTGTGACTGCAATAAAGCAGGGTCTTACAACCGTCACTGCCACTGCTTCCAATGGAGTGAAGGCTGAATGCGCTGTGACTGTGGTGCCGTTGGTAATCCCCGTTGAGAGCATATCGCTCAACAAGGATACGCTTGTGATGGAGATAGATGACACTGAAACCCTCATTGCAACAGTTTTGCCGGAGAATGCCTCTGACAAGAGAGTCACCTGGCGATCTTCAGACAGGACTATCGCAACCGTGGATGACAATGGCACTGTGACCGGAGTAAGTGCCGGGTCGGCTACAATATACGCCTCTTCTTCAAATGGCCTGACCGCAGAATGTGCTGTCACTGTCAATCCGGGTGTGGTAGAAGTTATTAGTATATCACTGTCAAACACAGAACTTATAATGTTCGAAGGTGACACTGCCGAACTCCTTGCAATCATCCGTCCGGACAATGCCACCGACAAGAGCGTAGTTTGGTCGTCAAGCGATGAGTCTATCGCAACTGTCGACCAGAACGGAATTGTGACTGCAATAAAGCAGGGTCTTACAACCGTCACCGCCACTGCTTCCAATGGCGTGAATGCAGAATGCGCTGTGACTGTGGTGCCATTGGTAATCCCCGTTGAGAGCATATCACTCAACAAGGATACGCTTATGATGGAGATAGATGACACTGAAACCCTCATAGCAACAGTTTTGCCGGAGAATGCCTCTGACAAGAGCGTCACTTGGAGATCTTCCGATAGGACTATCGCAACCGTGGATGCCAATGGAAGAGTGACCGGTGTAAGTGCAGGGTCGGCTACAATATACGCCTCTTCTTCAAATGGCCTGACCGCAGAATGTGCTGTCACTGTCAATCCGGGTGTGGTAGAAGTTATTAGTATATCACTGTCAAACACAGAACTTATAATGTTCGAAGGTGACACTGCCGAACTCCTTGCAATCATCCGTCCGGACAATGCCACCGACAAGAGCGTAGTTTGGTCGTCAAGCGATGAGTCTATCGCAACAGTCGACCAGATCGGAATTGTGACTGCCATAAAGCAGGGTCTTACAACCGTCACCGCCACTGCTTCCAATGGAGTGAAGGCTGAATGCGCTGTGACTGTGGTGCCGGTGCTCATTCCGGTTGAGAGCATATCGCTCAACAAGGATACGCTTGTGATGGAGATAGATGACACTGAAACCCTCATTGCAACAGTCTTGCCGGAGAATGCCTCTGACAAGAGCGTCACTTGGCGATCTTCCGATAGGACTATCGCAACCGTGGATGACAATGGCACTGTGACCGGGGTAAGTGCCGGGTCGGCTACAATATATGCCTCTTCTTCAAATGGCCTGACTGCGGAATGTGCCGTGACTGTCAATCCGGGCGTAGTAGAAGTTATGAGCATATCCTTGTCAAACTATGAGCTACTCATGATAGAAGGTGACTCTGCAAATATTATAGCAATTGTGCGTCCTGATAATGCTACCGATAAGAGTGTTAATTGGACATCAACTGACGAATCTATTGCCTCAGTTGATCAGAATGGCAACGTGACTGCCGTTAAGGTTGGCAACGCCACTATTATTGCCACAGCCCGTAATGGAGTCAAAGCAGAATGCGCAGTGACAGTTATGCCAAGATTTGTATCAGTTTCAGGCATAACTTTAAGCGACTATGAAATTACTCTAATAGAAGAAGAAACTTATCAACTTACTGCGACAATTACTCCCGAAGATGCCACAGATAAGTCAGTGACATGGAAATCTTCCAACAGAGATGTGGCAATTGTTGATGAAAACGGTATGGTAACAGCTGTGAAAACCGGTACTGCAATCGTTTATGCATCTTCTTCCAACGGATTGACTGAAGAATGCCGTGTGAATGTCACTCCAAAATATATTGAGGTGATTTCAATATCTCTCGACAAGACATTCCTGGATCTGATGATAGAAGAAACGGAGACAGTGACAGCGACAATATATCCTGACAATGCCTCCGACAAAACAGTCAAATGGACTTCGAGCAATCCCAATATTGCTTCTGTCGACAATGGAGTAGTGACCGGAGTCAAGCCAGGTGCAGTCACAATTACTGCCACAGCTTCAAATGGAAAGATGGCTTATTGCCGAGTTGTGGTCTACGATCGTCCAATGACTCCCAAACAACTCCTTCGAAAAGGAGACGGAACCACATGCACGTTTGTAACATTGATGCCTATTTCTGATGCAGAGTTGGCTCAACTTGGCTATAAATTAGTATATGGGTATACTGAAACTTCCGGGGAATCTACAATATTGGATGTGACTTCTTTGCGCTATACACACACTACTTATGAAATCTTCAATAATCCAAACTTTGATTTCTGGGTATTTGCTGTAGTAGAAAATGAAGATGGGAAGATACTCAATAGCAATCTTCGCCATCTTGATGGAAGGGAAGAAATATGCTTCGACTCTTCTATTTATGGCTATCCATCCAACAGAGGAGAATTATCTTATGTCAATTCTATTTCTTCTGATGAGGTTCGGATGTCGATATATACCATGGATGGAGTTATGATTCAAGCCGTAAATGGTAATAAAGAAATATCTCTGCGGGAAGAAATCGAGAAGCTTGGTCTCGTAAAAGGAGTATACTTTGTATCTATAAATCATGGCAACAGCGTAGAAACAAAGAAAATTGTTGTTAGGTAATTTTTGTGAATATGAAATATAAAGTAAGAAATATAGTTTTGGCAACATCAATGATTACAGCATTGATTGCCACTGCACAAAATTCAGACAAGGAAAATTTCTTGATAAAAGCATCTGCTGATATCGGGATTGGCAAAGCTTTGGCAACTTCATACACTATTCCTAATATTAGCAAGAAGTCATCTTCCTCAGATTTTGGAGTTGACTTTGGTTGGAAATTCTGGGAACGAAATAAAAATTCACTGGAAGCTAATATAGGTATCGGATATGGGTATACCAACTTGTCGGCAAATCTCTCTTCAATGAATTTTCAGTATTCAGCCCCTGCCGATGCAGATATGGATATGGAAACGTATATAAGGCACGGCGAATTGGGCGAACTTCAACAAAAGATTAGGACTCACAGAATCACGATTCCTCTTTATGTCAACTATCTCTATACGACAAGCAAAATCGTCAGCCTTAAAGCCCTTTTAGGATTTAGATTAGGCTACAATTTCACTCCTAAAGTGATTCAGACAAGCGGCAATATTTTCAACTACGGCGTATATCCACAGTATGATAATCTTATGATTGACGCTCCATACATGAATCAGTTTGGCAATTCACCCATATATAAGGATCAGGTCATAACTCCGAGTGTAAATAGAGCTATGTTCAACATTATGGCAGGAATTGGAGCTGAATTTAAAATCTATGGACCCTTTTCAGCAGATTTATCCTTCCGGTATGAGGGAGCCACAATAGACACTTTTAAGAAGAAGAAATATGATATTGCTAACTTTAATGCAACCACTGCACCAGTGACATATACTGTAGCTGAGGGACAAAAAGTGAATCCTCTTACTGATTATACTTCCCGATCGAAATTATCACGATTCTCTTGCTGCCTGTCTTTAATCTACCGCTTCAAAATACAAAAAAAACGCGTCATCGAATGACGCGTTTTTTGTATGTGTTTTCTATAATTAGTTTTCATGGCTGTGATCGCCGTAGCATACTGGGTTGAAGCAGTTGTCGTAGCGGATATGGAGTCCGTCACCGAGATCTACTACGTAAGTGACTCCTTCTCTTGTGATTCCATATACAGTCTCGCCTGGGAAACGTAGTGCGAGGTGATCGGCTATCAACTGGGGCACTTCTACCTTGCTTGCCGGAGCGGCTGCCGGTGCTGGTGCTGGTGCTGCAACTTCTGCTGGTTCAGGTCTTGCTTCTGGAGATGCATCTGGAGAAGCTGTTTCTGCTACTGCTGTGAAACCTGCTACTGCGAATGAGAGAGCGACGATAGATGAGAATAACTTTTTCATAGTTTTTAAGTATTAAGGGTGTTTATAAATTTTAATTTCTCGGTGTGTGTTTTTCTTAGTCTTAAATCAAGAATCAAGTTTTAATTTTTGATTTTTATACTTCTTAAACATTTATTTACCTTCGGGAGTTCATTGCTCACACGTTACAATTTTATTAAACATTTGCCATGATTTTGAAACATTGTATTCATCTACCATATTTTCAGGCACTTTCAATTCGCAACGTTCGTATGAAACCGCATCATACGGATCAAAAATATAACTTTCACAATCAAAAACCGGAACTTTTTTAGATGGTGCAATTATCTCAACAAGATTAGGACAACAGTTCATCATTAGTTCTCCAAGCAGTCTGTCATTAGCCGGAAGCCTAACTTTTTCTAGCGAATCGCAATCAGAAAACGCATACGATTCTATTTCTTCAATGCTATCCGGCAAAATTACTTGCTTTAAAGAAGAGCAAAAAGAAAATGCATTGTGGCCTATATGCTTCAGACCATTGGGAAATTGAATCCCATCTAAATTATTACAATACGTAAAAGAATTGCTTCCTATATCTTCCAAAGATGAAGGGAAATTTATAGTTTCCAAATTTTCACATTCGCTGAATGCCTGAAATCCAATTTTCCTCAATCCATCGGGCAATAACACTTTCTTTAGAGACGTGCATCCAAGAAATGCATAGTCTGGTATTTCCGTTATTCCTTTCCCAGGTGCTATCTCAACCACCTCCAAATCTGTGCGATCTATATATTCTCCTTCATTAATAGGACTTGTGATGACTATTTTTTCGCAAAATCCATCCAAAAATCCACACAAAACAAAAGAAACCACACAACTAATTATCAATAACTTATGGTTTTTTGAGTTTTTTATTTTCATTTTTTGTTAATTTTTTCGATTTTTTCAGAACATTTTATTTCCTATATTGTTTTAATGGTATAAAATCGTTTCATGATGTTAGGTTAGTTCGAAAGTATTATGGAAAACTTTCAAGAAACAGCGGCTTGAGAAAGTAGCTGTTTTTTTATGTCTATACCTAACCAGCAGCATCGGAGAGTTTCCTTATGATTAGAGCTTACAAATCGCAGTGTAGCAATCATCAAAGCATCCCTTGACACACAGAGCCTCCTCCTTTGTTCGGAAAAGACCGAAGACTGTGGAGCCAGATCCTGACATGGCAACATACACCGCTCCTCTGAGAATCAAAATGTCATGTATGACTGCAAGATCGAGATGATCCCAAAACAATGGAGTCTCAAAATCATTAACCATCTTTCCCTGCCATTCCTCGACTTCCAGTTTTACTATTTCTTTCAGAGAAGTTGATGGTTTTGAAGGAGTCACTCCTGCAAACGCTTCCTTAGTTGAGATTGAAATCTCAGGCTTTACGAGTAAACACCACCATTCATTCAGATCAAGATCAATTGGAATCAGGCGCTCCCCTACACCCTCAGCGTAGCAAGGAGTATTAAGTATAAAGAACGGACAATCCGCTCCCAACTTCAACGCCATAGAAGCCAATTCTTCATCATTGAATGGCTCGCCGCTCAACTCATTGAGCATACAAAGCACAGCCGAGGCATCAGCACTTCCTCCTCCAAGCCCTGCTCCATCCGGAAGATGCTTTTCAAGAGTAATAAGGTATTCGCCCAGCAACGGATATTCCTCTTTAAATAGTTTCCACGCCTTATATACAAGGTTCTTCTCAAGCGGACAATCAACTTTCCTTCCAGTAAACTGGAATTCAGTTTTATCGGCTGGAGAAATCTCAAGGATATCACAAAATGGCTCCGGATTCTCAGGAGTTCCATTATACTTTCCCACAGGATAAAACACTGTCTCCAGATCATGATATCCATCGGGACGCTTTCTTACTATATTTAGCCCAAGATTCAACTTGGCATTCACAAACTTTATCATAATTTTGAATTTTGAATTTTGAATTTAGAATTTAGAATTTTTGGGAAACATTATCATCAATAAAGCTGACCTCATAGCCAAATAGCTTGTAAATGCCATCCATAGCATCCACTGGGTTTGGCTTATAGTATAAATCAAGACGGCAAATAGCACCACTCCGCAAAGTGTAGATATAAGCATCGGACGAGTACGTGTCAATCCGATATAGAAACCATCATAGATAAAAGCTGCTGCACCTGCCAATGGCAATAACGACACCCATAGCCTACAATCTTCTACACTCGAAGCCACAGCCGAAGAATCACTCAAAAGTCTAACAATAAATGAAAGTAACCCCGAATATGCAACCACAAAAATTAAGGTTATTCCCACGGTCCAAAATAAAAGATACCTTATCACCTTACGAAGCATAAATTGATCATCCGCTCCTTTATAGCGACCTACCAATGCCTCTCCAGTGAAGGCAAATCCATCCATAAAATAAGAAAAGAAGAGAAACATCTGGTTGATGACTGCATTCGAACCAACTTCAACATCACCAAGACGAGCACTGTAGCCATATAGCATCATCGAAAGAGCCACTAAGCATGCTGACCTGAAGAAAAGATTGGAATTGACATTGAGCATTCTTCCCCAGGCTTTTCTATCTGAAATCCAACTGAAATCTGCAGTCCATTGTATTCCATGTTTTTTGCATAGTCTGAAAGCCATCCATACTGCCGGAATCAGTATCAACCATTGCGCCGTGAGAGTGCCATAAGCAATACCTTCAAATCCCATTTTTGCGACATATACAAGAAGAAGAGTAGACACCACATTGATAATACTCATTCCAATATTGACAGCCATTGCTATCGACGTGGATTGCATACCAATAAACCACCCCGTCAACGCAGTCAACACCATCATTGGAAGCGCACCTAATATACATATGGAAAAATAAATCCCGGAAAGATAAGATACTTCGGCAGATGGTCCGAGTAGTATATTAAGGAGTTTCATCATGGGTGTCTGCACCGACATAAGTATGAGTGCAATCAATATTGCCAATGATAAGGATCTACGCAGACTGTCGCCCATACCTTTCCTATCGGAAGCCCCATAATATGTAGCAGTGAGTCCTGAAGTGCCTGCTCTTAGGAAACTGAAAAGCCAATACATGGTAGACATCATTACGGAGCCGATTGCAACTCCAGCAAGATATCTCTCTCCATCCATATGGCCAGCCACCGCTGTATCACATAGACCAAGGAGAGGCACCGATATGTTGCTTAGAACTGTAGGTACCGTCATCCGTATAATAGTCCGGTTAAGAGACTTCATTTCACTCTCTTTTTCAATAATCATAATACAAAATTGACAAAAAATTCTCAATTACACAAATAATATTCTTTATATTTTCCCCACGTTTGTCGTTTCGCTGCTCCCATTGTGATTTTTTATTTAGATTTTGTTGTTTTTAGTCGAATTTATTGTTAATTTTGCAGTATGAGTGAGAATATACACAAAAATCCGACCCGATCAGACATTCTTGACACCGGGCAATGGCACCTTGCTGTCGACATCTCCAAAGATGGATTTGGCGCATGGCTAATTCCTGATGCAACCCTCGGTCTCAATCCAAAGATCATTATCAATCAGCCATGGAATCCTTCTGAAGAGGGGCTTCTGGCAAGAATCGAAGATGCCGTCTATGACAACCCAACCCTTTTAGACGACTATTCCGCAGATATTATTATAGAAAGCGACCGTCAGTTATGGTTGCCTGCATCGCTTTATCCTACAGACGATGACTGCGCTGAAGCATATGTAAATGTCTTTGGCGGAGACATTCTTGATGTGATGGTCAACGACCTTGGTAAGGAAAAATGTGCATTTATGCTCGCACCAGGGCTCAAATCGTTTATGCAACGTTCATTTCCCGGAGCCAGGATTTGGAGTCAGCAATCTCTTCTAAGAGAAGTCGGCAAACAACCTACAGAGGCTTACAAGTGTCTTGTTGATATAAGGAAATCTTATATCGACATCGTTCTTCTTGATAGAAATGAACTCCTTTGTGCCACTTCGCAACCATGGAAGAGTCATTCCGAAATTGCTTATGCAATTTTCAATATTCTTAAGACCTTTAAAGCCGCTCCCAACATGACGGAAATTGTATTTAGTGGCATTAGGTCTGTACGGCAGTCGATTGGGAAAGTTATTGCTTCCTACTTTAAGTCTGTAAGCCAGAAAAGTAATGATCTTGACGGAAAAGAAATTCCTACTGCAGTCTATCTGGCAATCAATAGAAAGAAAAGATATGCGCATCATACGAGGTAAATATGGCAAAAGAAGGTTTGACGTGCCTAACAACATCACAGCGCGCCCTACCACCGATTTCGCTAAAGAAAACATATTTAATGTCATTGATAATATCGAAGACATTGAAGGTGAAGATGTCCTTGACCTTTTCGCAGGCACCGGAGCAATAAGCCTCGAGTTCCTTTCAAGAGGAGCAAAGTCGGTCACTTCAGTGGAGATGGCAGCCACGCAAGCAAATTTCATCAGAAGTGTCAAGGAAAAACTTGGTGACGAAGCCTTGAGAGTAATTAAAGGTGACGTTTTCAAATTTTTAGCCACTGCTAAGAGACCATATGACATTGTCTTTGCCGATCCTCCCTATGACCATCCCAAATTTGGAGAAATACCCCAATTGATTATGGAGTCCGGGGTGGTCAAGCCCGGTACTCTTGTCATAATCGAGCATAGCGGAAAACACGACTTCTCATCTCTACCCTATTTTGAGCAACATAGAACCTATGGCTCAGTCAATTTCTCCCTCTTCCGTATCCCCGAAAATCAAGATAATTCTTAGTCTTATTGACCAATTAGTCCAATTAGACCAATTAGTCATATTTGTCCTATAAAAAATACCAAACATGGAAAAAGAAATTAAATTAGACTCTATAGAAGAAGCGATCCAAGAATTCAAGAAAGGTAATTTTGTCGTCGTGGTTGATGATGAAGACCGCGAGAATGAAGGCGACCTAATTATTGCAGCGGAGAAAATCACTCCTGAGCAAGTAAACTTCATGCTTCAAAATGCGCGTGGTGTGCTTTGCGCCCCTCTGACCATGAAACGCTGTAAGGAACTTGACCTTGGCTTCCAAGTGGAAGAAAACACATCGGTTCTCGGCACTCCATTCACAATCACTGTTGATAAACTTGAAGGTTGCACTACAGGAGTGTCTGCCCATGACCGAGCAGCCACACTCAACGCTCTTGCAGATCCAAAATCAACTCCAGAGACTTTCGGACGGCCTGGGCATATCAATCCTTTATATGCTCAAGACCGCGGAGTGCTGGCTCGCGCCGGGCACACTGAAGCAGCGGTAGATCTTGCAAGGCTTGCAGGTCTGGAACCCGCCGGAGCACTCATGGAAATCATGAATGAGGATGGAACGATGGCCAGACTCCCTGAACTTCGCAAACTTGCCGACAAATGGGGACTAAAACTTATCAGTATCCGCGACCTTATCTCATATCGTCTGCAAAACGACAATATGCTTGAAAAAGGAGAGGAAGTGGATATGCCTACTGCCTATGGCCACTTCCGACTTATTCCTTTCCGCGAAAAAGACAACGGTCTTGAACATATAGCCCTCATAAAGGGGGATATAGACGATGGCAGTCCTGTTCTTGTACGTGTGCACAGCAGTTGCGCCACAGGCGACATTTTTGGTTCCATGCGTTGCGAATGCGGAGAGCAACTCCATAAAGCCATGGAACTTATTGAAAAAGAAGGGCGCGGTGCTATAGTATATCTTAATCAGGAAGGTCGTGGAATTGGACTGATGGACAAGATTAAAGCTTACAAACTTCAGGAAGAAGGGCTTGACACTGTAGACGCAAACCTTCACCTTGGACATAAGGCTGATGAACGCAATTATGGTGTTGGAGCATCAATCCTCCATTCTCTTGGAATCAAGAAAATGCGTCTTATGAGCAATAACCCAATGAAGCGGATTGGACTTGAAGGATTCGGTATAGAGACTGTAGAAAACGTTCCCCTCGAAGTTCAACCCAACCCCTACAACCAATTCTACATGCACACCAAAAAAGAACGCATGGGTCATAATCTCAAACTCTCCTAATGTGGTGCCGATGGCTTCCGAACCATCGGAAATATAACTATCAACCCAAAATGAAGTATCTTATATCCATTCTCACAATAGCCCTTTCTCTTTCAATCAGTGCAAAAAAGCCTCTTGACCATTCCAGTTTCGACAACTGGAAGAAGGTAAGCAACCATTCACTGTCTAACGATGGCAAATGGGCTGCTTTCAGTGTGAATCCTCAGGAAGGTGATGGAGTGCTCACTATCCGCAACACCCCATCAAGCAAGGAAATCAATATTCCCCGTGGTCAGGGAATTGCATTCACATCCGATAGCCGATGGGCATTAGCGAATATAAAGCCTCTCTTCAAAGACACTCGACAGGCTAAAATTGACAAGAAAAAATCACACGAAATGCCACAAGACTCTTTGGCTATCGTAGACTTAAAGAATGCGTCTGTCACAAAGATACCATTTACTAAAGGATTCAAGATTGGAAAAAAGGGAGGAGAATGGGTTGCATTCAGTAGTTGCGACACCACACTGACAAAAGACATCAAACTCTCCGACAAGGATGCAGGACTTCCACTTGTGGTCCGCAATCTCGCAACCGGGGATTCAAAAGTGTATCCATATATCGGAAATTATTCTTTCAGCGAAGATGGGAAGAGACTTGTAGCGGTGTCCAAACCGATTGAAAATGATTCTATCTATTCTACAGGAGTAAGAATCTTTTATCTCCCTGAAGGAAAAGATTTTCTCATAGATGAAGGGAAAAAACATTACGGAAATCCAGTATTTTCCACTGATGCCAAGTCTCTTGCCTATACTGCCACCAACGACAGCAACGACACTGGTACTCGCCGTATGCAATTATTCTTAACCACACTTTCTAATACCCCAACTAATCCGGAAGAGATTGCCATTGATATTTCAACTGGCAGAAAAGGTCCCAACTTGCAACCGCCACATTCTTCAGATCCGGAGTTGCAGGAAAAGCTAATGAAGGAATGGCAAGAAAAAATGGCCAAGGATGCCCCAACATATCTATATATAAACCAATATTCCAAACCTGTGTTTAGCCATAACGGGAAGAGGCTTGTGATTGGAGTTGCCCCAGAAATTGCACCTGATGACACGACTCTCGTAAGTTTTGAACGCCCGGAACTTGACATATGGCGTTGGGATGCACCGTACACTCCTCCGCAGGAAAATAAAAATGCTGATGAAATCAGGGAAAAGACCTTCCCGGTGGTAATTAACGTAGAAACGAAAGATTATCAACTTATCGACTCTAATCCTCTCGCCACGGTAATTGCACCCGACCGTTGGGACGCAGATTGGGCCCTTGTTTGCGACCCAAGTAAGGATATAGTAAGCCAACAATGGAACTACTATGCTCCGGAGACAATTAGCGTGGTCAATGTCACTGATGGAAGAAGGAAAGCAATAGGAGAAGTCTACGCTGAGTCTGCAAAACTATCTCCGGAAGCTAAGTTCGCGTATTGGTTTAAGGATGGCAATTGGTTTGCATACGAGATTGCCACAGGCAATACTGTCAATGTCTCTGAAAACATTCCATATCCTGTTTGGGACGAGACCGACGATCACCCCGGAGGCATAAGGCAAGACTACGGAGATGCTTCTTGGACAGAAGGGGATACTCGCTTCCTCATCTACGACCGTTACGATATTTGGAGTGTAGACCCGATTGGAAAGGCTACTCCTATCTGCATAACAAAAGGATATGGTCGCGACAATGATCTAAAGATCCGCTATACAAATACTCACCCCAACGATCGAAGATACCTCAAGAATGGAGACTTGATGACATTGAGCTTATTCAATTATAAGGATAAACGCAATGGGCTCGCATCCATGAAATATGGTATCTCAGCCAAGCCGGAAAATATCGTCATTGACACTCTAAGTTTTACTCAGATCCGTCAGGCCCTTGATGCTCCATCTTTCTCTTTCGTTGAGGCAAATTTCTCAGTGATGCCCAATGTCTGGATCGCTCCAAAGGGAATATTCGCAAAGGCCACTAAGGTAAGTGATTCCAATCCACAAGTAAAAGACTACTATTGGGGCACTGCCAGACTTGTCAGCTGGCATGCATATGATGGCTCTTTAACTGATGGAGTGCTTTATGTTCCCGAGAATCTTGATCCTACTAAAAAATATCCAATGCTATGTGTTTTCTATGAGACTGGTTCTGAAGATCTTTATACTCATTATAATATGGAGCCTTCATGGAGTTGGGTGAATTATCCATTCTATGTAAGTCGCGGATATGTAGTTTTTGTGCCCGACATTCATTACAAAGCCGGTATCCCTGGAGAATGCGCATGGAACTTCGTTTGTTCAGGAGCAGAAGCAATGTGCGACCGTTACCCATGGATTGATCGTGAGCGCATTGGTATAGATGGTCAAAGCTGGGGTGGATATCAGACAGCCTATCTCGTGACTCGCACAAATATGTTTGCATGTGCCGGAAGCGGAGCCCCGGTAGCAAATATGACCTCAGCATTTGGGGGTATAAGATGGGAAAGTGGAGATTCACGCCAAGGTCAGTATGAATTAGGACAAAGCCGTATCGGAAGAAATCTCTGGGACGCACCTGAACTATATATTGCAAATTCCCCTGTATTCCATGCCAATCGCGTTGAAACTCCTCTACTAATAATGCACAATGACGCAGATGGTGCTGTGCCTTGGTATCAGGGAATAGAAATGTTTATGGCTTTGCGTCGACTTCAAAAACCAGTGTGGATGCTCCAGTATAATGGAGAGGCCCACAATCTGAAGGAGCGTCGCAACCGCAAGGACATTACGGTACGCCTACAGCAATTCTTCGACCATTACCTCAAAGGAGACCCAATGCCGGAATGGATGAAGGCAGGAATCCCCATCACTCGTAAAGGTCAGGAACTCGGATATTAATGCTTAATGCATAATTCATAATGCATAATTCATAATGTTTGATTCATAATGGAACTGGCGAGTAGGATAAATCCAACTCGCCAGTTTTATTCTTTTGTTGTAAGCATCCGGCTCACTCCGTCAATTCTCCGTGAAGGTTTTTCTCCATATACTTTCCTGCGAGTTGAGCGGTTGCTCCCATTCCAAATAGATACATCATCTTTGTGATTGCAGCCTCTGAAGTCAGATCATGGCCCGAAATAGTTCCTGCATTTGCAAGCCCAACTCCAGCTGAATATTTCATTGGAGACACCATGCCATTGGAACATTGTGAAATATTCACTATAAGCAAGCCTTTGGCCACGGCATCACGGATACATTCAAACAGCCAAGGACAACTTGGTCCATTACCGACTCCAAAAGTCTTAATCACCACCCCTTTCAATCCAGGGATATTGAAGGTGGCACGAACCACATTTTCCTGAATTCCGGGAAAAATATCAAGATAGGCCACATTAGTGTCCATTATATATTCCACCTTAAATTCTTTTCCCGGAGTGGGACGAAGAAGGGCATCCTTATTATAGGATATATCAAGTCCTATATGACCCAGTTCAGGGTAATTACTTGATTGAAAAGCATCAAAATTGTCTGCCGAGAACTTTGAGCTTCGATTGCCTCTTAGCAGCAAATCTTGGAATAAAATTGCCACTTCTCTTACCATTGGACCTCCATCCGTATCTTTCGCAGCGGCCACTTGAAGAGCAGTAATAAGATTTTCTTCACCATCTGTTCTCACCTCCCCTATTGGAAGTTGAGATCCTGTGATGATAACAGGCTTGGTAAGATTATTAAGCATGAAACTCAAGGCTGAGGCAGTATAAGCCATAGTGTCTGTGCCATGAAGAATCACAAAACCATCATACTGGTTATAGTTATCTTCAATCACTTTTGCCATCTGTCCCCAATGCGACGGATTCATGTCGGCCGAGTCAATCGGCACATCAAACTGAAAATTGTCAATTTCAAAATCAAGCATCTTGATTTTGGGCACATTGTCAAGCAAATGATTAAAATCGAATGGCTCCAATGCCTTTGTATCCGGATTTTCTATCATTCCAATAGTTCCTCCAGTATATATCAGCAGTATTTTCGGTTTTTTTGTAGACATATGACATTCCTTTTCAAGGCGCAAAGATAACAAAAAATCATATACCATACAACATTTTTCTAAAAAATTATCTATCCAATTATATTTTTACCTCTGCATGCGAAACAATTTGCCATCTTTCACCTAACCTTTACACTGTAGATGCAGCATTTTATTGAAATTTAAGAATTGAACCATTCATCACCAAAAACGTTAACATTTCAAAAGGATACCTAATAACTCAACTATGAAAACATCTATTAAACTCGCCTTATTGACCATAGCCCTCGCAGGAGCAACATCAAAAGCCTCCTCAGCCAACAATAATGATTGGCTATTAGACTCAATCCCTGAACAATGGAATTACCAATCTGCATACTCACAAAAACTTCCCACTGATGATGATTGGTGGAAAACTTTTGGTGATTCTACACTTGACTCCCTTATAAATATGGCTGAAAAGGAAAACTATAATCTTTCAGCCGCTCTCGCAAGAATTGAGATGGCTAAAAAGACTCTCGATGCTGCTAAATCTGCCTATTTTCCCACCATCAATCTCAATGCAGGATGGACAAAGGGTCAGTCGTCAGGAGCAAGTGGTCCTGTAGTTACCAAATCATCGGGCTACGATTATTTCTCACTTGGAGCATCGATGCAATGGGAAATCGACCTTTTTGGCAGAATCACACAAAATGTCAAGGCGAATAAGGCCGCATACAATGCATCTAAAGCCGAATATGATGGAGTTATGGTGAGCCTTGCTGCAAATGTTGCTAAAGCATACATAAATCTTCGCACCTACCAAAATGAACTTGAAGTTGCAAATCGCCATCTTGCTGAGCAAGAAAAAGTGCTTGCTCTTGTCGAAGCCAGATTTCATGCCGGACTTGCAAGTATGCTGGAAGTTTCTCAGTCTCGCACGGTAGTAGCAACCACTCAAGCTTCAATCCCTTCTCTTGAAGCAATGATCGAATCCACAATAAACTCAATCGGACTGCTCACAGCAAAATATCCGGAAGAAATAAGCGCATGGCTTTCAGCTCCTGCTCCAATGCCAAATGTGGTATACGGTGCCAATCTTGGAGTGCCCGCCGACCTTCTCCGTCGCCGCCCGGATATAATTGAGGCTGAATACCAACTTGCTCAATATGCAGCACAAGTGGGAATTGCAAAAAAAGATTTCCTCCCTACCCTCTCCATAACTGGATCGATTGGAACTCAATCGCATAAGGCAAAAAATCTTTTTGGCGACCATAGCATGTATTGGGAAGTAAGCCCCTCTCTCAGTTGGACACTCTTCGATGGACTTGCCCGTAATTATCGCACAGCCGAAGCCAAAGCGGCTCTCGAAGCATCAGTAGACTCGTATAACTATACAGTAATGAATGCAGTCATTGAAGTGACAAATGCCACCACCACATTCAAATCGACTATGAAGACAATTGAACTTACTCAAAACGTGGTAGATGAAAGCAAACAGTCACTCGACCTCGCGGTAGAACGATATAAAAAAGGCCTCTCCCCATTTAATAATGTAGTAGATGCCCAAATCTCCTATCTCACCAACCAAGATTCAAAAATCACAGCCCAAGGCAAAGCCCTAACGGCAGTAGTCAACCT
>CAZCZX010000012.1:0-4270 GCA_964503095.1 uncultured Sangeribacter sp. | reverse complement strand
GCAACTTCTTGCAAAAAATCAGATAAGAAAGAAACCACAACAGAAATTCCCGAAATTTCTGTTGCAACTCCCATAGTTGATTCAATCGTGCTTCATAAAACTTATCCCGGTCTTTTAGGGGCAAGCGATCATGCTGAAATCGTAGCAAGAGTAAATGGTACGCTGTTGGCTCAACACTATCAAGGAGGTGCCTATGTCAAAAAAGGGACTCCTTTGTTTACTATCGAATCTACTAAATATCGTGACGCAGTGCAGCAAGCCCAAGCCTCTCTCGCCACTGCAAAAAGTCAACTTGAATATGCCACTAAAAACTATCAGGCTCTCAACGAGGCTCTTCAAAGCGATGCTGTTTCGCAAATTGAAGTGATACAAGCAAAAGCCAATATGGAGCAAGCCGCCGCTTCTGTAAAAAATGCTGAGGCTGCCTTGAGCCAAGCAAATCTTAATCTCTCTTATTGTACGGTAAAAGCCCCAATAGATGGTTTTGTTTCTTCAAGCATACCAAATGTTGGAGAATATATTAGTGGTGAAGGTGCTCCAGTCAATCTTGCTCATATCTATGATAATAAAAAGATGACAGCAGTATTCAATATCGAGGATGCGCAATATGAAGAGATGATCGGACAGAACGGTGGAATGTCGCACAATCTTTACCGAAACGTCCCCATTAAATTTGCACAACCACTTCCCCACTCCTATACTGCTGACCTCACTTATCAGTCACCAACGATCAACTCATCAACCGGTACACTCCAACTGAAAGGCTCAGTCACCAACATTGATAATGAATTGAAGGATGGCATGTATATTACAGTTGAACTTCCCTATGGCGTCAATCCGAAAGCAATACTTATCAAGGATGCCTCAATTGGCACTGACCAACTTGGGAAATATGTATATGTAGTCAATGACTCAAACAAAGTGGTCTACACTCCAATCAAGATTGGGGAAGTCTACCAAGATTCTCTAAGGGTTGTCAACGAAGGACTTAAGCCAGGCGACAAATACGTCACCGAAGCCCTCCTATCTGTCCGCAACGGCATGACAGTTAATCCTAAAATCTCTAAATAAAAGATTCCGCAAAAGAATTTAAGAATGTGAGTTGCTCTGAATTCTAAATTCTAAATTCTCAATTCTAAATTAATACAGCCATGTTCTCAAAATTTTTCATAGATCGACCTATATTTGCCACAGTCATTGCTGTTCTGATGGTGCTCGCCGGCGCTATGTGCTATTTCTCACTGCCGGTAGCGCAATATCCGGATATCACTCCTCCTACCGTCATGGTCAGCGCATCTTACCCCGGTGCTTCAGCCTCGACAGTAGCACAGACTGTCGGAGTTCCTATCGAGCAACAGGTGAATGGAGTAGAAGGAATGCTCTATATGAGCAGTAATTCAGGTTCTGATGGAAGTTATAGCCTTACCATTACTTTTGAAAATGGCACCGACCTCGATCAGGCAGCTGTTGAAGTACAGAACCGTATATCCATGATTAGTTCCACACTTCCTTCCGAAGTGGCGCAGCAAGGAGTAAGTGTCAACAAGGAATCGAGCAATCAGTTGATGTTCGTATCACTTACAGCAGATGACTCAAAAAGATATGATGCTTTGTATCTCACCAACTATGCACAACTAAACCTCGTCAATCCTTTGAGTCGAATCGATGGTGTTGGTGGCGTTCAAGCATTCGGTGGAGGTGAATATAGTATGCGTATCTGGCTCGACCCTGAAGCACTTCGTATTCGTGACTTGACTCCTGCCGACGTTTCAAGTGCTATCCAGTCACAAAATATGGAAGTAAGCGCAGGATCTGTAGGTCAACCTCCTCTCGACGAAAACAATGCCTTTGAATACACACTCGTAAGCCATGGAAGGCTTACTACTCCAGAAGAATTTGGCAATATAGTAATCAAGTCTGATGGCACCAACATGCTTCGTCTCCGTGATGTAGCCAAAATCGACCTTGGTTCGGAAAGTTATTCCAACACTTCCACTATCAATGGAAAACCGGCTTGTGCCATCGGCATCAATCAATTGCCGGGAGCAAACGCACTCGACGTAGCGAAAGCAGTCACTGCTGAACTCAACCGACTTCAGGAATATCTTCCGGAAGGAGTCCATTTGAATGTAATTATGAACCAGACCACCTATGTTAAGGAGTCTGTAGACGACCTGTTCGTTACTTTCCTTCTGACATCTCTGATTGTGATGATCGTGATTCTCATATTCCTCCAAAATTGGCGAGCAGTTGTCATTCCAATGATTACTATTCCTGTATCTCTCATCGCCACTTTTGCAGTAATGAAGATCATGGGGTTCTCTCTCAATACACTCTCTCTGTTTGGTCTGGTGCTGGCAATAGCGATTGTGGTAGATGATGCGATAGTTGTAGTAGAAGACTGTTCCCGTCTTGTTGACACAGGAGAGATGACACGCCATCAAGCGGCCACGAAAGCGATGCAGGAACTTACCGGGCCTGTCGTAGGAGAAGTACTCGTGCTGCTGTCTGTATTCATTCCTACAGCATTCGTATCAGGCATCACGGGGCAACTTTACAAGCAATTCGCTCTCACAATCGCAGTTTCAACCGCTTTCTCAGGTTTTAATGCCCTTACCCTTACCCCTGCGCTTTGCGCCCTTTTCCTTACTCCAAGAAAACCCTCCAAGTTTTTCATCTACCGCTGGTTTAATGCAGGATGGACCAAGGTTGAAAATCTTTACAATAAAGCCATAGGAGGAATGCTCAACCATGCAACTGCATCTTTACTCGTATTCCTTGTGCTCGCAGGGCTTGCTTTCTGGGGATTTGTGAAGTGGCCAACCAGTTACATTCCATCAGAGGATATGGGATACTTCATGACATCCGTACAGCTTCCTACAAGTGCTTCACTTGAACGAACCGAAAAAATCACAAATGCACTTGCCGACGAAATCAAGACTCTCCCGGAGGTGAAGGATGTTATGACAATTTCCGGCTTCTCTATGATGGGTGGCGGTGCAGCCTCAAATGGTGGCACAGTAATGGTGATGCTCAAGCCTTGGAAAGAACGTGGAAAGAAGGGCTCTGTAGATAATGTCATAGCCAAAGTCGATGAAATATCCTCAAAATATCAAGGTGCAACAATCTTCTCCGTAAATCCTCCAGCCATCCCGGGACTTGGAATGTCATCAGGACTTGAGATGAACCTCCTTGATATCAACTCACTTGGCCCGACAGAAATGCTAAAGGCGATTGAGGCTTTGCGGGATGCCGTGGCTAAAGATCCCCGATTGGCTTCTCTCACTTCAATGTATCAAGGTGTAGTGCCACAATATCAATTGAATATCGACCGAGATAAGGCGAAGACACAGGGTCTGGCCATGAGTGACATCTTCAGCACTCTCAGCGGCTATCTTGGAGGAAACTACGTCAACGATTTCGTAGAATTCGACCGCGTATTCCAAGTGCGAATGCAAGGAGATCAGGCTGCACGCGACAACATCAATGATGTGCTTCGCTTATCAGTGAGAAATTCTCAAGGTGAGATGGTACCATTCTCCTCATTTACAACTATCGAACCGGTTATGGGTCAAGCCTCTGTGAGCCGCTACAACATGTATCAGTCAGCATCCGTGACAGTCACTCCTGCGAAAGGGGTATCTTCTTCTGAAGGTATTCAGGCAATGGAGCAACTCGTGAAGTCTACTCTGGGCAAGAACTATTCTTACGCCTGGACCGGCATAGCTTATCAAGAGACACAATCCGGCACCACAATTTCATTCGTGTTCATATTCGCAATCATAATGACAATTCTCGTACTTGCCGCTCAATATGAAAGCTGGACCGACCCTATTGCAGTCATCCTCGCAACTCCGATTGCCATTCTTGGCACCATTCTCGGATGTATCTGCATGAACCAATCTATAAGTGTATACACACAGATTGGATTGATATTGCTGATAGGTATGTCAGCAAAGAATGCAATTTTGATTGTGGAGTATGCAATGGACTTCCGAAAGAGTGGCAAATCAATCAAGCAGTCAGCACATGATGCCGGCGTGATACGTTTCCGCCCGATTATGATGACTGCGTTGGCATTCGTATTCGGTGTGATGCCTATGATGTTCGCAACCGGAGCCGGAGCCAACAGCCGAATAGAACTCGGCACCGCCGTTGTCTTTGGTATGGCTATGAATGCGCTAATCGGCACTCTGTTCGTGCCTAACTTCTGGGAATTTATGCAGAGAATCAACGAGAAGTACCTTTCAGGCCTATTCAAAGACCCTGC
>CAZCZX010000011.1:0-26361 GCA_964503095.1 uncultured Sangeribacter sp. | reverse complement strand
AAAGTCAGAGGAATAATACCCCCTTTTCTGAAAAAAGTCAGAGGAATAATACCCCTATTTTTGAAAAAGGGTTCTTCTTCACATTAATTGAATTTGGATATTTTTTGATGGGAGGCACGACGCGGGACGCATGCGGAGCATGCTTGATTACGTTTTAGACTCGCTGGGACGCGCACGGAGTGCGCTTACTACTCTATTTGACTTGGTCCAAATTCCCCCTTTAAGGGGTTAGGGGGCTTTGGTTTCCGCAACAGCAAGCGAAGCGCAGCTCAGCCCATATCAGCGAGCGGACGCCCGAAGCGCAAAAGCAGGAACAAAAGCTGGGAATGATAAATAAATCCGCGAAAATCCGCAGCCATCAGCGAGAAAAGCAGCGAAGCGAGCGATCCGCGTCGTGGTAAATTCCTTTATATCAAAGTGTGGAACTCCGTAATATGAAGAAGGGTTAACATAAGTAAAAGCGATTTTGGTTGGGAAGGATGCGAGGCTGCCTACTGTCTTTTGTGGATGGGAAGAATGTTGGGCACGACGCGGGACGCATGCGGAGCATGCTTGATTACGTTTTAGACGCGGTGGGACGCGCACGGAGTGCGCTTACTACTCTATTTGACTTGGTCCAAATTCCCCCTTTAAGGGGTTAGGGGGCTTCGGGGCTTTTGCCTCTGGACTCTTGAGATGTCATAATTTTTCATAAAATTGGGGCTAAAATTTTGAATTTATTTAAAAATCAATTATCTTTGCACGGTAAAATAGATATTTTATAATACATTTTTTAATCATGTCTTATCGCTGCATCATGTCCTTATCGGATTTGATGCTGAAGAAGTTTCTACGGAGAATGAAAAAAACTTACCTAATTATCGCGGCCTTAGGCGTTGTATCTATCGCCTATGCAAACCGTCTTGACCTTCGGTCTCTTTCCGAAATCAGACAAGCAGGTCTAAAACAAAACATCGCGAAACATAAGGCCAAAGCACCTTTCTTTGGCTCTGACACCCAACAATCCACCACACATTCCGCTTCTATCGCATTCATTACTCTCGCTGACGGGCATTCCGCTTCCGAACTTGAAAAAGAAGGAGTGAACGTAATCAGTGTGCGCGGCAATATCGCCATAGTTTCTGTGTCTCTTTCCGATGCAGAAGCAGTGTCATCAATGGATGCAGTCAAAGCCATGTCCATTCAAAAGGAGGTGTTTCCAACTATGGATCTCGCAAGAGCCGCATCCGGAGTGGACTACATCCACCAAGGGAGCGCAGAGAAAGGTCTGTCTGTACCCTATACCGGAGCAGGAGTCATCACTGCCGTTGTAGACCAGGGAGTTGATGCCCACCATATCAACTTCCGCCTACCTGACAACAGTTCACGCATAGGATACCTTGCCCACCTTCGCTATAATGCAGCGGGCACCGGGATAGCCGAGACCCATTATAATGAAACCAATATCGCAGACTTCACTACTGACGACCCTTACAGTTTTCATGGCACCCATACTCTTGGCATCCTTGCCGGAGGCTATGACGGTCCGGTAAGTGTAGGCAGACCGGGAGGTCAATCACGTCCGGGAGACTACATAACAGAAAATTGCAAATACTATGGGGCTGCCCCCGGCTCAAATATTGCCGTTGCCTGCGGCGACCTCGCCGACGGCTTCATTGCCCTTGGCATGGACTATATCCTCGGATATTCAGAATATCTCAACCGCCCCATAGTCTACAGTCTTTCACTTGGAAGCAGCGTCGGCCCACATGACCCCAATTCCCAGATGTCGCAATTCCTTGACGAAATAGGGAAACATGGAATCGTCTGCATCTCAGCAGGAAATGAAGGGGATTTGAAATTAGTAGTGAAGAAAACTCTCACCGAAGAGGAATCCTCTTTCAAGACTATGATCCACCCCTACGCTTATACCTACGACCCGGAAGATCCAAGCAGTTCTACAGTGCGCTACGGTGCCGTGTCAATCTATTCCAATGACGAGACTCCATTCAAACTTCAGGCTGTGATCTACAACAAGCAAAGAGGTTATCGGGCAGCCCTGAGGATGCCGGTGGTGGGCGACAATATCGGCACTTACTATGCCTCATCGTCTGACTATCAGATGGATTCTTCCGACATCATTGGAGATGTGATGCTGAAAAAAGCATTTGATGGATATGTAGGTGTAGGAGGAAAGATTGATGAGCAGACCGGCCGCTATTATGGCATGGTAGACTACTACACCATCAACAATATTGTCTCCAATCTCAATGATGACTACGTGTTGGGATTTGAAGTGGAAGGAGAACCCGGACAGACCATTGAATGCTATTGCGACGGACAGACCACTTGGCTCGAAAGCTACGGACAGGAGGGATTCACTGACGGGTCGATGGATGGCACAATCTCCGACCTCGCAGTCGGTCATAATCTGCTTGTGGTAGGCTCCTACAACACCCGCCAGTATTGGACTTGCCTTGATGGGGGCACATCCGGATATCCGGAGGAAGTCTTCAATCCGGGAGAGATAAGCGGATTCTCTTCTTTCGGCACCCTTTCTGACGGACGCGAGCTTCCTCATGTATGCGCTCCGGGAGCCGCAATCATCTCATCGGTAAGTTGGCCATATGCAAAGCAAACTGCCGAAGAATATGGAGAAGGGTATCTCGACTATATGTGCCAGGCAAAACTTGTGGAAAATGGTCGCACTAATTATTGGAAACAAGAAGTGGGAACTTCCATGTCAACTCCATTCGTAGCCGGGTCTATCGCACTTTGGCTTGAGGCTAATCCAGACCTTACTATAGAAGAAGTGAAAGATATCATAGCCAAGACGTCTGTGCGCGACGAGCAGGTGGAAAACACTAAGGAGCAGACCCGATGGGGTGCCGGAAAGTTTGATGCTCTTGCAGGGCTTAAAGAAGCGATCCGCATGTCGGCAGAAGTGAAAAATATCGATGCCGACCTTCGCAACGACCGTTTGATTCTGACACGTGAAGGAGACCGCGTCTATAAATTATTCGTCGGAGGTGCCGAGAAAATTGACGCAAAGGTATTCACTACTGATGGGCGAATGGTGCTCAACAATATCGCTATGGGCGATGAAGCCACTATAGACCTATCTGCACTTATGCCGGGCATCTATATGATAAATGCCAACGGACGCCACTCTCAAAAGATAACACTGAAATAAACTATACATCAATTAGATCATGAGAAAATCAATTTCGCTGATTTGCTTTTTGCTGACAGTATTGATTAATGCCTCTTCTTTGGAAGCCTCGCGCAAACAGACCCGAGGCTCTGAGGAAAAGCCTATCATTACTATCAAGACCGATGCCTACAATGAGGTAGGACCGACCAACAGTTTCGGCATTGTACTTGGCTCTACAGAGACCGATTATTTCGACATCGATGCCGGCTTTGGTCTTCAGGAAATGGAAGTAGAACCCTGGAGAGTAGAAGACGGTGCCATCACAGGCTCTTACAAGACTATCCAGGTGAGTGAGAAAGGTCTGATTCAGATATACGGAGACCCGGAGAAAATCGACATGATTCAATTGCAAGGGGGCTACGTCACTGAGATTGACATGGACCAGTGCAAAAATCTGGAAGTGCTCGACCTGAGCCACAACACATTGAAAGCCCTTGACCTCACTCCTTTCACCAATCTATATGCCATCTATCTATCTGACAATCCCTTCACTAAAGAGACTCCTCTGAAGATAGGTGGTCAGAAAAACAGATTGGCTATATTGGAAATTGATATAGTAGACCATCTTGACCAAAGTTTCAATCTAAGCGACTATCCTGCCATGCAGGCTTTCGATGCTTATCACAATCTTGACCTTTGGAATATTGACCCTTCGGGATGTCCGGAACTGCTGACCATGAGCCTTGAGCTCACCAATGTCAGCACTCTTGACGTATCAAAAAATCCCAAACTGATAAGCCTTAACATTTCCGAGACACGCATCACTGATATTGACCTCTCCAACAATCCCAATATCTCAACACTGATGGCTGAGCATGCCTCCGGATTTGTCAACACATCCTATCATCTCAACAGCATTGATCTCTCCAAACTGCCAAATCTTGCCATCCTCTACCTTGGAGGAAACGGCCTGAGCAATGTGGATCTGAGCAAAAATCCTAAGCTCACCAATATCAACCTGAAAAGAAACAATCTCACATCAATTGACTTTTCAGGCAATCCGGAACTATATAGCATAAATATCAATAACAATTATATGGACTTTACTACTCTGCCTGCTCCGCAAGAGACATGGGGAGAGTATTTCTATCAGCAAAACGCGCTTCCGGTGTCAAAAGCAATGGACGTCAATTCCGCTCTTGACTTATCATCGCGTGTGCTGCGTCCGAATACTGAGACTTATGCTGCTGTATGGAAAAAGGAAATCAATGGCAATGACACAATCCTCGACCCATCGCTTTATTCTTATGCAAATGGAATTGTGACTTTCAACAGTGCTATTCCTGATTCGGTATATGTGCAATATGCCAATTCCCTTTTCCCGGAATATACACTTTTCACAACTCCTTTTATGGTAAAGAACTCCCAGGATATGGGAAAACCATCTGTTGGCATTGTGATTACCCCAGCTGCGTCTGCACCCGCATCTGTATCAGCCTTTGTGGGAATGGGAGGAGCATCTGCGGAGAAGCCTTCCAAGTTTATGGTTGACTTTGGCGACGGCAACTTGAAGGAATTCTCTTCAATTTCAAGTCAATTACCCTCAGCTGCCAATCTTGTAGGCAATATAATTCCGGGGATGCCGATTACGATCTATGTTCCGGAAGAAGAATCGCTTACCGCTTTTGCTATCGATGGCTTCCCTATTGAGACTATCGACCTCACCAAAGCACATACTCTTGCAACTCTCAAAATCAACAATACCGGTCTGCAAGATATTGATTTAAGATATAACCGGTGTCTGCAAACTCTGAATCTCGACAATAATGAATTGACCGAACTTGATCTTGCAGGTTTGTTCGCCAACTGGGAGAAATATGTGCTTACTGATATTTCAGCAGAAGCAAACAATATTGAAAGCACAAACATTCCGGCTACTACACAGGTGAAACGATTGAATCTTAAGGGGAATGCACTCAAAGAAATGTCGCTTACCAACTTCGATGAGCTAAAGGTTCTCAACCTGTCAGATAACGACCTTTCAGGCGAGTTCAGCCTCGCTTATCTCATTGAGGCAGATTCAATAATTCTTTCAGGCAATCGATTGAAACGAATCGTTCACGACACCTTCACCGACCTTAAACTTCTCGACATCACCGACAATAAATTCGACATTGAGACGCTTCCTTATATGCCGGGGGCAGCGGAATATCTATATGCACCACAGAAGCCTATCGAACTTCTGCAGAATGCACCAGCCATCAATCTGACAAGCCAGAACAGAGTGCTTGTAGACGGCATGGGGACTACTTTCACATGGAAAAAGGCTGATGGCACTCCTCTTGTAGAAGGCACAGACATGACTTGTGTAGACGGAGCCACTCGATTCCTCAACATTGACCTCGGAAAAGTGTATTGCGAAATGACTAATCCGGCTTTCCCGGAATTCAATGGCAACGACGTGCTTCGCACTACTGAAGTCAACGTAGTAGGAGCTCCAAATGTAGTAATCGCATCTTTCACCACTCTTGAAGACTCTGAGGCCGGAGAACTCATCATTGCCTCAGATATCAACACCTCTATCTATGTTGACTGGCGTGGAGACGGATCGGAATTCATTCCGTATGAAACATACAAGGATGATGATTACACTGATTATGAAGGCATCCGCACATATAAGAATGCGAATGTGAAGGTCTACACCTACGATTCGCCTACAGATCTGACAGTTTTCTCAATGTATGGAATGAAATTAGGCTGTTTTGATGGCACTCCTATGACCGGACTGAAAATGATCGGCGTAAGCAATGCAAAACTCAACAAGGAAGACATCAAACTTCCTGATGCAAATTTGGAAAGCATCAACCTAATCGACAACAATCTTTACGATTTCGATTGGGCTGAACAGTATCCGAATCTTGTCAACCTCAACCTTATGGAGAATAAATTTGAGACGTTTGACGCTTCAAAACTTCCTTACCTCAGGACTCTTTATCTTGGCGGAAATCAGTTGACAGATGTTAAATTTAACAATCCTCTCATTTGGGAATTAGACTTAGCAGCCAACAATCTTGAGAAAATTGACCTCACTGGCCTTAAAAACATCGAGCAACTTTGGCTTGCAGAAAATAAGTTGTCGGAAATTAATGTACTCCCCTTCAGAGGCACTTTACACAACTTGGACATTTCCAACAACTGCTTCACATTTGCCACAATGCCGGTGCCGACTGATTATCCACAACTCACTGTATATTATTATGGCGACCAAGAAAAGATCGATGCAATAATTTCTGATGATAATATGACCTTCGACCTTTCTTCGCAAGCCGTAGTGAAAGACTACTATCAAACTTCCTATACATGGTTTCTTGGTGAGCCTATTTTGGATGCAGAAAACGGCACGCTCAGCGGTGAGACTCTATATGTGGATGATGAGTACTCAATCTCCAATGGTGTGACCACATTCAACACGACATTCCCGGATGATGTAGTGTGTGTAATGCTCAACAATCTCTTTCCACGTACATATCTCCGCACTCCGGGCTATCGGGTAGGTTATGGCAATGCTGTAGACAGCATCACTGACACTGAAGATGCTCCTGTAGATGTATACACTCTTTCAGGCGTCATCATCCGCCACAATGTAAGGCTCAGTGAAGTTTTGCCAGAACTTCCCTCCGGCATTTACATTGCGGGAGGCAAGAAAATCTTCGTAAAATAAACAAAAAGGGTCAATCTCTCCTCTAAACCCTTAATAGCTCAACTTTTAAACCATAAATATAAATCAACATGATGAAAAGAATCTGTTTCTGGATTGTATCTGTCATTGTTGCCTTCGGAATCCTTCCGGCTTATGCTCAGGAATCAGACAACATACAGTTCACAATCAACGTCCCTAACCCTGAGGCAGTAAATTGCCAGATGAATGGTGAGCGTTACGAATTGGTGAAGGGTGCCAACGTAATTAGCGTGCCTCAATACACAACCTTTTACTTTGAGGGAGTAGCTCCATGGAAACTCACAGGGGTCTCCAACAAGGCCGGCACTGCCGTTTCAGGATTCTACGGCGACTCTTGGTATCTCACTGTATTTGAAACAACGCAGGATGAAGTGTTCACCCTCACTCTTGTCAATATCGATGAATTCCGCACAGCCCAATTCACAATCAATGTTGACGATCCTTCTCTTGTAAACGCTGTATTGGGAGGATATTTCACATATCTGAATCTTGAAGCAGGAGAAAACATCATAAAGTATGACCCTGCAGTGGAGACATACCTCAACATCGAACCTAAGAACTATATGCTTCCTTTATATTCAGTGAAAATGAATGGTGCAGAGGTTGCAGTTCAAGATAATTCATCAGCATATTATATTGCGCTTGAAGAAAACTGCGTTATCGATATCGTTGCCACTCTTCCGGATGAAGACCACACAGTAGAGTTCTCATACTCTGAAGGGGCTGAAGCTGCTATCAGCATCAGCGTCAATTATGAGCGTGTGACTGATTGGAATGGAAAATCAATCGTTGTGAAACTTGGCGACCAACTGACTATTGACGGGAATTCTAAAGATTACAGCTTTGATGAAGTGATAATCAACGACAAGACTGTCAACTTTGAAAGCAGCAGCTACACATTCCCCGTAATGAAAGACTCCAAAGTCTACATCAATGCGCATCCTTATGGCAACATTAAGGCTACCTTGATAATTCCAAATCCTGACCTTATAACTATCTTCAATGGATATGGAAGTGATGTGATTCCAATGCAACAGGGAGAGAACGTGATTGAACTTCCTGAAAAAAATGCCACTATAAGCTGGACTATTGACAACAATGCGATACTCAACCAGATTATCGTGAATGGAGAAGATATTCCAACCTATTATTCAAACTACTTCTTGCAGGATGGAGATGTAGTTGAATTTGTAATCACTGAAAAGGTATTCGACAAGAAAGCCATCATCTGGATCGACAATGTCAATGGAAAAGCCTGCACAAGCTATATTGACTTCTCTTCTACTACCGACCATTCTGCTCGCATTACACTCGAGAATGGCTACAACATCGCTGATTTCTATCAGGGAATGAACCCATTCTCTCTCTCATGGTATGGATATAGCGAAGAAATTCCCAATGTACAACTTACAGGTAAAGTTTACCTAAACGGCTTACTCCTTAGCCCCATGTATGAGGAAAGCACTACTTATGGTTTTGATCTCGAAAACAATGATGTGCTCAAACTCTTTATGGACACTGATCCGGTAGAATGCAAAGTTGCATTCAATATAGCCGATGGAATTGAGGCTGAAGTGGTCAAAGACATTGTCACAGCCGTAGAAAATCCGGCTGAGGGCTTCGATTGCTTTGCAGGAACCCAAGTGAGCGTGACAGGCAAAGATCTGACCGTGGCTGTCAATGAAACTGAACTTGAGGCTGCCAATAATGAAGATGGCACATCAACTTATACATTCTACGTAGAAGATGCCAACACTGCAGTTGCAATCTCCGGCAAAGGAAATGGCGTAACTTCAGTCAACGCTGACGCCGATGCTTATATCTTCAATATGCAAGGCATCAAGGTAGGAAAGAAATCAGACCTTAATAATATGGTTCCAGGCATCTACATCGTCAACGGAAAGAAGACTGTGGTTCGCTAAGAGCCCGTCTCATAAAAAATCCATTCCCAACTTTGAGAATGGAACGTAACAAAATAAAAAACAGAGTCCCCTGAAAAAGACTCTGTTTTTTTATTATCCCTAATTATTTCACTATAAACTTCCTGCCATTGCAAATGTAAATGCCGGCATCTGGATGATCTACACGGCGTCCCGTCATGTCGTAGATAACTCCGTCATTGACGCCATTCGCAGGAGTTTCTATTTCCTCTACTCCACTTGTAATGCCCAAGGCTGCTGCCCAGATCTCTTCATCTGCATTATAGTCAGAGCCAAGATAATAGCCGGTATGAGTAGGCTGATTGTAGCCAATATTCTGGTTTAGGGCACTCATTTCATAAATGTGGTCGGTCATAAGCCATGGGATACGGTGGCTGGTCGGAATCCAAGAAGAGAAGATTTTCAGGTCTTTTGTCTTGGTGGCATCCGGATAGATGATTTCCTCGCGCCAATCTCCAAGGATATCCCCATAGAAAGAGGGATTCTCTTTTGTACCATTTATGTCGGAAACATCATAACGATATACGGTAAAGACACGTCCATTCTGGCGGCTATCAATTTTAGTGCCGGTAAACAATTGCCGGCTCAATGAGCCATCAAACCATATGGCAAAATTGCAAGAGCCAGGGTAACTTCCGGCATCTCCTCCCAGTTCGTTGCCTTTTATACTATGCACCGTGCTTTTGTACCACCACATCTCGCATCCCTTGGAATTAGGATTAATATCAGCAATCATGGCGCGCCCCATATCTCCTTCTTTCGCGCTTTTATGATCCCATATGATTGAGCCATCCGCGGCATCCCTAAGCGCCACTTCGGTCTTGCCGGTCTCAAAACAAGAGAAAATCTGGAGTCCCGGAAGTGAAGGATCGAATTTTCCAAGATGAAGGGCATCGCCATGTCCCAATTGGGAAGTATAAAGGCCCACACCATCATGATCTACGGTCATTGCACCATACACCACCTCATCAAATCCATCACCATCCACATCGCCTACGCTTAATGAATGGTTGCCCTGAGCCGCATATTTGCTATACGATTTGCCATCCTTGCCGGTGAGTTTGGCGTCAGTGTCAAAGTTCCAGCGTCGGGTCAATTCACCATCACGATAATCCCAGGCTTCAATCACTGACTTCGCATATACGCCACGGCCCAAAATCACTGAAGGGAGTTCTCCGTCAAAGCAACCCACTCCGACTCTGAGACTGTGAGCCCTTTTGAAATAGTCGTCGCCCCAGTCCTCGCTTTTTCCACGCTTTATAAAATCTGCCCGAGCAAGTTCTTTGCCCGTGAGTCCATCTACGATTGAGAAGAATTCCGGACCACTGCCTATGTAATTGGCACCATTGGTGCGATAGTCGGTCTTTCCATCACCATCAGTATCGGGAATTTCCATTCCATCGCCGAATATAGTTCCTTCTCCGGTCTTAATCGCCATCTCCGCCTTGCCATCGCCATCAAAGTCTGCCACAGCGAAAGAACTGCTGTTGCCAAGAATGATGTTGGGGCCTGAGCAAACTCGCCAGAGCATTGTTCCATCAAGTTTATAAGCCTCATAAAGCACTGTGTGCCTTACGAAAAGAGGCGAAGCACCCGATCCGGTGCCGTCGCTATCGCCATAAGCAAGCAGACGCTTCACAATAATTTCCATCTCTCCGTCGCCATCCAAATCCCCGACACTCACATCGTTGGCTTGATAAGAGACTCCCTCGGTATCGCAGACATCAGTTGTTCCGGTCAAGGGAATGGAGATATAGGGACGCTTGCCCACCCGCTGGCTCGAGGGCAACACATAAGTGCCGATAGTCTCATCACTATCAGAATAAGTGAGCCTATAAGTGACATCTCCTGCTCCCCCACGGTCGCTGAAAGAAAGGGTCTTGTCTTCAAAATTTGTAGCAAAAATGGGGGTCTTATTGAGTTTTTCCTCTGATTTGTTGGAATATTTCCTATAGAGGTCGAATGAAGTTGATGCATCATCGCCTGGGAGCATGCGCCAAGAGACAAGCATTTTGTCGAGAGTCTCATTATAGTAAGTCGCGTTCGATGTGCCACACACCGACCCCCAAAGAGCCCTGTCGTTGACATTCTGAGCATTTGCAACCGATGAAGTTGCCAACAGACAGGATGTAAGAATAAGATTGAATTTTGATTTCATATTGTAATAGGTTAGTTTTATGCAAATTTAGCAACAAATTTTCATTTCTGCAAACTAATAGCTAATTATATCACTCAATCAAGCAATGATAAACTACAATATGATTATTTTTCAATACTAATAATATTAACGTAGTAAATTTCGTTTGTATAATAAGAGCCCTTCCCAATTTATGAGACGGGCTCTAAAATAGACGCTTACGCATGAAATCCCCGGTCATACCTTGAGTCTATTTTTACATTAATATTTCATAATTTCAGTATTTTTTACTAATTTTGTAATTCCAACGGCAAAAAACCAATAATTTCCCCCTTTTAAGGCATGCAAGGGGAAGAAGAAATATATATTCACATTTATCTCCCGTTCAACACGTAATTTTTATCAACAAATTAGTTATCAAACTCATATAATTTATCATCACCAATATTTGTCGAAAGTCTCAACGACTTTCGGTCAGTATCTTATGCCCTAATTGGAAGCTTCCTCATCACATAAACGAATAGCAAAAAACACCTTGCTTCTCTATTTCAGAATGATCTTAGTAATGCTGATCAGTCTATATACAAGCAGGGTAGTATTAGAGCAGTTAGGCGAGAACGACTATGGCATCTACGGCGTAGTCGGAGGCGTGGTGACAATGTTTTCCATCATTTCAGCATCGCTGTCGTCGGCGATAGGAAGATTCATTACTTTTGAGTTAGGAAGAGAGAATCCAGAACGTCTGAAAATGATTTTTTCGACATCAATTTGGATTCTGATTGGACTTGGAGGTATTATCGTATTATTACTTGAGACCGGTGGAGTATGGTTTGTCAACTGCAAGATGAACATCAATCCATCCCGATTGACAGCGGCCAACTGGGTGCTGCAATGCTCTACGGTCAACTTCCTTGTCAATATGCTGAGCGTCCCATACAATGCTGCTATAATAGCGCATGAAAGGATGAACGCTTTCGCTTATATCGGAATTCTTGAGGTCCTTTTAAAACTTGGGGTTGCCTTGCTCTTATTTATCCCCACATTCGACTCCCTTATTGTATATTCCATTCTCTTGGCTGCATCTTCAGTGATCATCCGGCTGATATATGGCATCTACTGCAAGCGTCATTTTGCGGAATGCCGGTTTGAATTCACATTCAACAAATCCATCTTTAAAGAGATGCTGGGCTTCTCAAGCTGGAGTTTCATCGGCTCCTCTTCTGCCATACTAAAAGACCAGGGAGTCAACATTATCATCAATTTGTTTTGCAACACGGCGGTGAATGCCGCAAGATCACTATCTACTCAGGTTAATGCCGCAGTTTATGGCTTCGCTCAGAATTTCATGCTTGCTGTCAATCCTCAAATTATAAAATCATATGCATCAGGGCATATCGAAGAGATGTTTGATCTCGCATTTAAGAGTTCTCGGCTGTCATACTATCTGCTACTGTGCCTCTCCACTCCGATTATAGTTGCCATGCCCTATATTCTTGGGATTTGGCTAACCATGATACCACCATACACAATAAGCTTCACTCGGCTAACATTGATTTTGGGAATGTTTGAGGTAATATCTTTGCCTTTGCAATTCATGAATCAGGCATCCGGCAAAATCAAGGTCTACCAATTGACCGTAGGTGGAATACAGATGCTGAACTTTCCTTTGGCATATCTTCTATTGCGAAATCATTTTTCACCCAATTCGGTCTATATTCTTGCCATCATTCTATCACAAGTCTGTCTGGCAGCCCGCTTGGCTATACTTCGAGTTTCAATCTCGCTTCCTGTCAAGCGATTCTTATTGGATGTCTATGCACGAGTATTGTCTGTGACCATTGTTTGTGCACTTGCAATCGCACTTTTATTTATGCTTGAGGAATTTGCCGGCTGCAGTCCGATGTTAAATTTTGTATTATCTCTTGTCATCACTCTTGCCGTATGCTATGGCATTGGGTTGAATGCTGAAGAACGGGGATGGCTTACTTCAAAACTACTTGACCTATATCATAAATTCAGTCATGGCAATAAATAAAACAGGGAAAGACTGTTGTGGCTGCACGGCATGCGAAGCCGTGTGCCCTAAGGATGCTATAAGCATGGTCCCAGATGCGATGGGGTTTAAGTATCCCAAAGTGGATTACGATAAATGCATCGAATGCGGACTATGCGAAAAGACATGCAGCTTTACTGAATCATACAAGACTCCTGACAACTTTGATCTCCCAATTCCTTATGGAGCGAGACTAAAAGATATAGGCCAATTGATGAAAAGCAGAAGCGGGGGTGCTTTTATGGCTTTCTCAGACTGGATTCTGGAGAAAGGAGGAGTGATCTACGGATGCGGATACAAAGGTCACTTTATTGCTGCTCATAAAAGAGCCGTCAGCCCCATTCAACGCGATGAGTTCAGAGGAAGCAAATATGTACAGAGCAGCCTTGAGGGAGTATTCCGATCAGTAAAACAAGACCTGCAACAAGGCTTATGGGTCTTATTCAGCGGTACTGCTTGCCAAACTTCAGGCTTATCATCTTATCTGCCCGACAAACTGAAAGAGAGACTCGTCATCCTTGACATCGTATGTCATAGCGTACCGAGCCCTAAAATCTGGGAAAGTTATCTCAACTATGTCGAGGAGAAGGAAAAGATGAATGTCATAGGTGTTGATTTCAGAGACAAGAAAAATTTCGGATGGAGTGCCCATAAGGAGACACTTACGCTGCAAAATTTAAATACCGGAAAAGAAAAGACGTTGTCAACCGACACTTTCGCTTTTCTTTTCCATATCAATATCATGCTCCGTCCATCTTGTGGTGACTGCAAATTCTGCAATCTAAGACGTCCTTCAGATCTGACACTCGCCGACTTCTGGGGATGGCAAAAGACCGACAAGAAAATCAACGAGGACGACCGTGGAATTTCCTTGGTCCTTGTCAACACACCTAAAGGAAAAAAAATCTTCGAAGAGACACAGCACCTCTTCAACACAATTGAGCCCAAACTGGCCGACTGCATGCAAGCGCATCTTAAACACCCTTCAATTCCAAGTCCTCTTTCCGATCAATTTAAGACCGATTTTGAGACAAAGGGGTTTGAGTTTGTATTGAAAAAATATGGCAACGTTGGTGTGCGTCATAAAGTCAAATCAGCCGTTGGTCTTTTAAAACGAATTCCTTCAGCCATCATAAAAAAAATTAGATGAAGATTGGGATATTGACATATCATCGTTCTCAAAACTTTGGAGCACTACTTCAGGCAATCGCATTGAGAAAATGCCTGGCAAATCTTGGGCACGAGGTCTACTTTATCGACTATTGGCCCGATTATCACAGACAGATGTATAAGGTGATCAACTGGGACTTGCTGAAGATGCCTGAAGGAATGAGGTCTTTGTATTTTTTTGTCAGAAACCTATGGCTCTATGGCAGCCGCAAGCGGCGTTACGACGTATTTAATAATTTCATATCGAAGCATATTCTGACAAGAGCACTACCATATAACGATCATACCAAATATGATGCAGTAATCTACGGCAGCGACCAGATTTGGAGAAAGCAACCTGGCTTAGGTAATAAATTCAACCCAGTATATTTCGGCGACAATATTATCCCCACTGATCTAACCATATCCTATGCTGCCAGCATGGGCTCGATTCATTCAGAGGAAAACGACAAAAAATTTCTTAATGAAAAACTTTCCAAGTTCCACAAGGTATTGGTAAGGGAATCCTCCTTAATGCACTTGCTTGAGGATTGCGGTATAGACTCATCGGTAGTGGTAGACCCCACTCTATTATTGACAGCCGACGATTGGATAAAACTATTTGATATCAAGACTGAAAATCAGCCGGATTATCTGCTGTTTTATGATCTGCAAAAAGGGAATATACCCTATTACGCAGTAAAGGAATTTGCAAAAAGGCATGGTCTGAAAATAAAGGTCGTCTCCGGCGAGCCATTTTCTCATAAGGAATCAGATGTGGAATTTTTGGATTATGCTGACCCAGCCACGTTTGTCAATCTTTTCTACAACGCAAAATTCGTATTGACATCATCTTATCACGGCTTGGTATTCTCTCTCTTATTCAACAAAGATTTCTATACTATTTTTAAAATCAATAAAGGAAGAGCAGAATCATTGTTGAAAGAATTAGAACTTTCCGATAGGATGCTCGCACCTGATATACAAAACATCCCCGACCTATCGACCATCGACTATACAAAAGTAAATAAAAAAATTAAAGAAGAAAGCGAACGATCGATACGAATGCTAAAGGAGGCATTATCTTCTCCTGTACACACTTGATGATTATGTGGAATCTATTTAAATTGACAAATCTACTTTGGCTTTTTATTTCTACCTATTGGTGGGTTACTGCTGGTATTAACCAAGGGGTAATGCTCGTAATTATCAATATCTTGATGATTTTTTACCTCACCATGCTCCCCATCAAAATTAATTTAACTTTACGCACCGGCATAATTGAGGCAATCATCATTCTTATAACTCTTTGGTATAACTGGATAGATGGGGCTATTAGTGGATTGATTGTCTTTTTAATGTATATGCCTGTGCAATATTTGCTTCAACTTCCGCTTAACTATAAAAAGGACTTATTGAGATTCACTACTAAATGGTATTCCATCCTCATATCTATATCTCTTATTTTATATTGGGCATCACTATTCACCACCGTTCCATCGATCGGGATTTTCAATCATCCTCCCTACCCTCCATTTTCAAATCACGTATTCTTTATCGAGTCAACATTTGATTATGGATTTTTCCCGAGATTCAATGCCTTTTTCTTAGAGCCGGGTCATCAAGCGATACTCAGCACCTTCATGATGATAGCGAATAGATTTAACTTCAGACAATGTCCATGGTTATGGCCTTTGGCATTATCTGTGATCTTTTCATTCTCACTTGCAGGCTACATCCTTTTGTTTATTGGTTTTTGTTTACTAAAAGTCAATACGATATGGAAAGCCCTTGCAGTTGGCATCTTTAGTACAATAGTGATTGTTACCGCCATCAACTTTACAGGAGGAAATAATGCATTAAATGATCTTATCATTAGCCGTTTGGAAAAAGATGATAACCAAGGAATAAAGGGTAACAACAGATTTTATAACGACACCGACTTTGTCTTCACCAAAGCAGTAAAGAATGAGAATCTCCTGATGGGTGTTAAAAATAGCACAAATATGGAAATGGTAGGAGGTGCAGGTTATAAAATCTTCATAATCAATTATGGACTGATTGGTGTATTTCTGGCATTAATGTTATATTTGAGCATTATCCCGCAAAAACCTGATTGGCGATATACCTTGGTATTTGTCATTATATTGTGTTTATGCTTTTTGCAGAGAGCCTATCCAGTATGGTATTCTTGGCTATTTCCCTATATAATGGGCATTTACATTGCCAAAGGAGAGCACGACGAGAAAAATCATACGTCAGATCAACTTGATTAAGAGCCCATCTCATAAATTATCTCTCCACACAATTCTTAGATATTAGCCGTGCAAAAATAAATCCGTTTATAATGATTCTAAACACTACAACCGGCATTATTCTTCTTGCTGTCATAATAATCATATTAATTATAAATTGGAAATGGCTTTTCTTTATTATGATGGCGCCAATGATCAGGATAATCTCAAAAAGAGAAGTTCAGCGAGATTCAAAGGAGGTGTCGAAAACAAAGCAGAAAGAATCTAACGAAACGCCAACAAAACTCAAATTGAGTGTTAAATTTGCGATAGCACGCCTACTCCGAGGCTACCATAGATGGATGATGATTGAAACCGGCTATATTCCCTCCCACCACATACGGAATTTCATCTATAGGAATCTATATCTCGTGGATCTGGCTTCAGACGCCACAATCTATTTCGGGGCAGAAATAAGAGCCGGAATCAATCTGAAGATTGGAGAGGGCACCATCATTGGAGACAAAGCAATACTTGATGCACGCAATGGCATCCTCATAGGAAGAAATGTCAATTTCTCCACCGGCGTGCACATTTGGACTGAGCAACACGATCATTCTGATCCCGACTTTCTCTGCCTTAGCGACAGTTCATACCGTGTAGAAATTGCCGATCGAGCCTGGATCGGACCGGGAGTGACAATACTTCATTCTGTGACAATCGGAGAGGGTGCTGTAGTAGCCGCTGGAGCCGTAGTAGCAAAAGATGTAGAGCCTTTCTCCATCGTGGCAGGAATCCCTGCAAAGAAAATTGGAAATCGCAATCCAAATTTGCATTATTCCTTAAAAGGAGACCATTTATCATTTCTCTAAATAAATTTTCCTCCAACTACACAATAAAAAAGAGATTTCCACATTATTATTTTAGGAAGCATTCATTGATTGATATGTTTGTATTCTTCACCATCTCATCCAATGTCGTGATTATTCCTATCAAATAATAGAAATGACAAAAGTCGCTATAATCGGCACCCAAGGTGTTCCGGCAAAATATGGAGGCTTTGAAAGCCTTGTCGAAAATCTTTTGGGGAATAATTGCCCAAAGGATATAGAATATACTGTCTTCTGCTCCGGCAAGGATATGCCCGAGAGATTGCCTCATTACAAGGGTGCTGAACTGAAATATATTCCTCTAAAGGCTAACGGAATGCAATCTGTGCCTTACGATATTCTTTCTCTCTGTAAGGTTCTCAAGGGATATGATGTCGTTCTGGTCTTAGGAGTGTCCGGCTGCCTTTTCCTTCCCATTTTCCACATTCTCAACTCCAAAAGACTGATCATCAACATCGATGGGATGGAATATAAACGAGATAAGTGGGGAAAGTTTGCCAAGAAAATCCTTAAGATGTCGGAAAGAATGGCAGTAAAGTACGCTGATTTCGTAATCACCGACAACAAGGCAATCCAGGAATACGTAGCAATGGAATATGGGAAAGATTCCAAATTGATTGCATATGGAGGCGACCACGTGCTAAGGAATCTCCCACAAGAGTTTATTGACAGCACACTTCAAAAATATGGTCTAAAAAAGGATGATTACGCCATTGCCGTCTGCAGGATAGAGCCTGAAAATAATTGCGAAATGGTGCTTAAGGCTTTCTCTAAGACCGACAAGTCGCTCGTCTATATTGGGAATTGGGGCCACAGTGCATATTCACAGGAACTTCGCAATAAGTATGCTACTTTCAAGAATATCAAGATGCTCGATGCAATCTACGATCTTGACGTGCTTTATGCCCTGAGAAGCAATGCCGGAATTTATGTACATGGCCATAGCGCCGGAGGCACTAACCCATCTCTCGTAGAAGCCATGTTTTTTGGTATTCCCATTGTATCATACGACGTAATCTTCAACCGGGCCACTACACAAGGTGAAGCCTACTATTTTAAAGACTCCAATAGTCTTCTTGAAATAATCGGACGCACAGATCTCGACGGAGCGCGAATGAAAGAGATAGCAGAAAAGAATTATACCTGGAAGACCATTTCAGCCCAATATGCTGAATTATATAAATAAATAAAGTTACTACATCATGAAAGGCATTGTTCTCGCCGGAGGCTCCGGCACAAGATTATACCCTATTACAAAAGGTGTCAGCAAGCAACTATTGCCCATATTCGACAAGCCAATGGTATACTATCCTATTTCCACCTTAATGCTGGCTGGAATAAAGGATATCCTGATAATTTCTACCCCTCAGGATCTCCCGGGATTCCGCAGACTTCTTGGGGATGGTTCAGACTATGGAGTAAAGTTCTCTTATGCAGAGCAGCCCTCTCCCGACGGACTTGCCCAGGCCTTCATCATCGGCAAAGAGTTTATCGGGGATGACTCCGTTTGCCTTGTGCTTGGCGATAACATTTTTCATGGCTCTAACTTCTCTGAATTGCTCAAAGATGCTGTAAAGACTGCTGAAGAAGAGAAGAAAGCGACGGTATTTGGCTATTGGGTCAATGATCCGGAACGTTACGGTGTGGCTGAATTCGACCATCACGGCAATTGCCTTTCTATTGAAGAAAAGCCCAAAAATCCAAAATCGAACTATGCCGTGGTGGGGCTATACTTCTACCCAAATAAGGTGGTAGATGTCGCTGCCTCAATAAAGCCTTCTGCCAGAGGAGAACTCGAAATCACTACCGTAAACCAAGAATTCCTCAAAGATGGAGAACTTAAAGTGAAAACGCTTCCTCGTGGATTTGCTTGGCTCGACACAGGTACCCATGATTCTTTGGCTGAAGCCTCTATTTATGTGGAGGTGCTTGAAAAAAGACAAGGTCTCAAAATCGCATGTCTTGAAGGAATCGCTTATCGCCAAGGATGGATCTCTAAAGATAAGATGATTGAGCTTGCACAGCCTATGCTTAAAAATCAATACGGTCAGTATCTGATGAAGGTTGTTGAAGAGATAGACCGCACGGGTGATACAAATCTTTAACCGGCCTTCACCCAAAGACAAACATTCAAAATTCCGCATATGAATATCATAAAGACCAATATAGAAGGGCCAGTGATCATCGAACCAAGGGTATTTAATGACGCCCGAGGCTATTTCTTTGAGTCTTATTCAAAGCGTCTATTTGATGAGGAGGTTGCCAAGGTTGAATTTGTGCAAGACAATGAGTCTTGCTCTTCATATGGAGTGATTAGAGGACTCCATTTCCAGCGTCCACCTTATTGCCAGGCAAAACTTGTCAGATGCGTCAAAGGGGCAGTCCTTGACGTAGCAGTTGACATCAGGAAAGGCTCTCCTACTTATGGCCAGCATGTGGCCGTGGAACTGACAGAAGACAACCATAGGCAATTTTTCATTCCACATGGATTTGCCCATGGATTCTCGGTGCTTAGTCCTGTAGCAATATTCCAATATAAATGTGACAATTACTATCATCCGGAGGCAGACGGAGGAATTTCTCTTCTTGACCCAAATCTCGGCATAGATTGGGGAATTGACATTAACAATGCAATACTATCTGAAAAGGATACACATCATCCTTTGCTCGCTGATTTTGATTCTCCTTTTTCGTTATGAGTCATTAATTTATTGCCATGCCTGACCAAAAGCAAATAAATGTACTTTTTGTGACTCATTATAGAGAACTATATGGAGCTAATAATTCATTGTTGCAGTTGATTCTGGAACTTAAAGAAAAGGGTATAAATCCTATTGTGCTTCTTCCGGATTATGAAATTAAGCCCGACAACGATTTAGGCATAGTTCTTGATACTCTTGACATCCGCCATCTTGATGCAAAGATAAGATTTGACAAACATACTGATTGGAAAAAATCGGCGGTCAGTTATCTTCGCACACTTAGCTACCGCAAAGCAGTGGCAAACGTAGTTCGGGGTCTTGATTTCCAATTGGTGCATTCAAATTCAAGCACTATCAGCGTTGGAGCATATATCGCAAAAAAATTCGGCAAGCCCCATATTTGGCATATACGTGAATTTGGTGATTTAGACTACGGGATGAAGACCCCTTTCTGCAAATCTTTTCAAAAAATCATTTATCAAGGTCATAACTCATTCATAGCAATATCTGAAGCCATAAGAAAGCACTATGCTCCCTGGATTGGGTCGCAAGATATCCGAGTGATCTACAATGGCATCAAGCCGTCGCCCAAACGCATACCAATGCAAAAGGGAATAGTGGATATTTGCATTGTCGGCCATATACAAAAGGAAAAGGGGCAGATGGAAATAATCGAAGCCTTAAATGAGTTAGTACATACCAGGAATGTGCAAAACCTTCATCTGACAATGGTAGGAGGCAGCGATAGCCAATATCTTGATAAAATCAACGAATATATTGAGAAAAATGGTCTTTCGGGATTTGTAACAATGACCGGTAGGCGAAATGATGTGCCTGAATTGCTTACAAAGATGGATATCGGAATAATGACATCTTTTCATGAAGCATTCGGAAGAACCACTGTAGAATACATGATGGCCGGCTTGGCAGTAATAGCCTCTGATGGCGGTGCTAATAAAGAGATTATTGAGGATGGAATCACCGGACTCATATATAAAAGTGGAAATCCAACAGCACTTGCCGACAAGATAGAATTCCTCATCAACAAGCCGGAACAAAGAGAGCTTATAGCGCAAAGAGGACAAAATTCTGCAGAACAAAAATTTTCATCGAAGGCTAACAGTGATGCAATCTTTGATTTATATAAAGAAGTATTGAAGATAAAATGAAGATATCCGTAATCACTGTCTGCTTCAATGCTGCAGATTTAATTGAAAAGACTATCAAGTCGGTTGTAGGTCAAAAAAATGCCGACTTAGAGTATATCATTATTGATGGGGGCTCAAGCGATGGCACTACCGATATCATTCGGAAGTATGAGAAAAATATAACGCATTGGATCAGCGAAAAAGACAATGGAATATATGATGCCATGAATAAAGGCATCGCGGCTGCCTCAGGAGATTACATTATTTTCATGAATGCCGGCGACAAATTTTCCAATAAGGATATTCTTTCTTCCATATCTCCCTCTCTTGGGAATCATACCATAGTGTCTGGACGCTGGAACAGATGTTATTCTGACGGTAAAGTTAAGTCAGCATCCCCTAAAGCTCTTGATTCCTTTTTAGTGGAGATGCCTATATGCCATCAAGCCACTTTCATCAAACTTGATTATCATAAGAATAATCCATTTGACACTTCTTTCAGATTGAGTGCAGATTATAATTTTTTCTATAATGCGTGGAAAAATCACGAATCATTTTCATATATCGACGACGTGATCGTAGATTTCCTTGAGGCTGAAGGTGCATCAACCGACAACATAACAGCCTCTGTCATGGAAAGAGAGAAGACATGGGAAGGGGAAAAAAATCTTATCCTCAGAAAATTGAACTTGAAATATCAAATTTGCAGAATAAAATCTGTAAAATTTATAAAATTAATAATATCCAAATTAAAATGAGATTATTAGTCGACTGTCATTGCTTTGACGCCGGAGAGACACAGGGAATCAACACTTATATCCGTTGGCTCTATAAATCTCTTATTAATATATCCAATAATATTACTTTTGTCTTCGCAGCTCAGAACCTTGCGAATATAAAGAGAATTTTTGGCAACAAGAAAAATATCGAATATGTGAAACTGGGCGATCATTCAAGGCTCTATCGTCTTATGGTGGAATATCCCAGGATTATCAAAAAGCATAAGATAGACTTGGCTCATTTCCAATATATCGCTCCCCGAGTGAAAGGCTGCAAGACAATTGTGACAGTTCATGATATTCTCTTTGAGGATTATCCACAATTCTTCCCATTGTCCTACAGATTGTCTCGACATTTCCTTTTCAAAGAATCTGCAAAAAGAGCCAATCTTCTCCTCACTGTGTCAGATTACTCTAAGCATAGAATATCTGATGTATATAAAATTCCGGAAAATGATATACACATCACCCACAATGGAGTGAGCAAAGATTTCCGAAAAATCGACCCAAAAGCATGTGAGGATTATATTCGCGACACTTTTGGGATTTCAAACTATATCCTATATGTAAGCCGTTTTGAGCCCAGAAAAAAACAAGTCACCCTTCTGAACGCCTACAAAGAACTCCGTCTCGACAAGCGTGGACTTGAATTGGTGCTTATTGGCGTTAACTCGATTCCAGACCCTTTGTTTGAAAAGGCTTATGAAGAATGCAGCGAAGAGTTGAAAAGCCACATACACATCCTCGACAGTATTCCATATGCGGAATTATTGAAATGGTATGGAGGTGCCAGACTTTTCGTATATCCCTCAGAGGCAGAAGGATTTGGCATACCTCCTTTGGAGGCCGGAGCATGTGGTGTGCCAGTGATTTGCAACGACAAGACTGCAATGGAGGATTTCACTTTCTTTGGCGACAACCTGATTTCTACCGACAATTCCAAGCTTCTCAATTCAAGAATCTTATCTCTTCTTGATTCTCCTAAAGATGAAGCCAAATTAGCAAAAATTAGGGAAGACATCTTCAACCGCTACTCTTGGGATGTGATTGCCCATGATTTTAAAGGGGTCTTGGAAAAAACCATAAAGGAGTAAGATATGAAAAAGGCAATCTCTTTTTTAATGATATTTTCTGTTGGATGCTCTTTGGCTGCCAACAAACAGTTTACCACTTCCGACCTTATTGTGGATTCAAACATTGCAGTCTCTACCAGCGGCATCGTATTAAAACCAATAACGGTGTCTCTGCCTGAATCATTCAATGGGGTGATTAAAAGAGCTCTACCGATCAGATATAATGACTTCTCTACTCCCTATTTAATTAATGCCGGCGATGCATCGGATACAATAAATTTAAATGTAACATTCGATGCAGATGGAAAGAAATGCAAATTATATCCTTCATCTTTCATCGATAGCACAGGGTGGTCGTTAGTGATTCCCGAAGGTTTTTTTGAGGTTGTTCCCAATTATGGAGAGGAGTGGGGGATACAGAACTATAATGATAACGAGCTTGAAAACTTAAGCATTGCAGGGGCTTGGAAATCTGACGGCAATAAATGGTCACATCCCGGCATGTTCTCAATCATTGACGATGACACAATTGATGGCCAAATATACTCATCGGCAAATGGCGCAGGCAGCTACGGATATTATTCTCTTCTATATCCCCTTTTGGAAAGTTTGGGACTTAAAGGAAATGTGGCAATGGAAGGTCGCCGAGCAGGTCTGTCTGCTACGCCTCCTGTATTAAACGAAAATGGAAAGATTGCTAAAAGACTGCAAGACATAAAAGGATGGGAAGTGATGGGCCATTCTATGGAGTGCCTTGGTGAAATACTCAACAATTGGATTGTAGATAGCATTCATTCTTCATTGGCTGAAAAACTTCTTTTGGAGAATACTCCTGGGAAAGATCCGGCATCGAGTGTTTCTATTTATGACCTTCAGACCCACAAGCAATACCATCTTGAAACTTCCGGTTGGGTTGAGACAGAAACAAGATATATTAAGCCATATGCAGGCCACTATGACACAAGAAAACCTGCAATGTTCAACCCCGATTTCGATAGCGAATGGGCTTGGGGCGAATTAGCCAAAAGAGCTAATGATTTCGGCATCAATATGCGGACATTTGTGACGCATAATACTTCTTCATCTCACGCATTAGTAAGGGAAATCCAGAAATATCTCAAATATGGCTTTTCGGATCTGACACTTCCATACTTCAATACTCCACCGATGCTTTCTACTGCTACTCGTTTTGCAGTGGAAGGGACTACACTTCCCGGCTATAAGGGTGAAAAAGACCCCGACAACACCTTCAATCAAGAACATTTCAAGATATTCAAATCCAGAATAGATGAAGCTGCCGAAGCAGGTGGATGGGTGGCATTTAATCTTCACGCCTACAGAGTTTGCTGGAAAAATTCTTTGCCAGGGAAATTGGTTTCTGAAGGCGGAGATTATCCAGATGAATGGGTGATACCAATTCTTGAAACAGATGACATTGACGATCAGCTTAATCCTCCCTCACGCTTAGGAATCAGCAGTTGGAAAGAATGGTATCCATGTCCAGGTACAAAATTGGAGATGCTCCATTCTCTACTAAAATATGCTATCGACAAAGGAATGCTCAATGTCACTGCAAGTGAAGGATTCGAGATTATGGGAAATCCTATTCAAGCTGGATACTATAGCAATGGGAAAAAGATAGGATCTGATATGTATGGACTTCAGTCCACTTCAGACAATTATCCACACTATATAAAAGGAGCTAATGGAGCCGTGGATTATTATAATCCTTTAATCTCTTCAGAAATAGTAAAAAAAATTGACGTAACTATCTCAAGTAGCGTTTTCACTCCATGTGAAGATTGCGTTTTTGAGGCAGTTTCACCTACTGGTTTAGTCAAAAAAGTTTCTTCCATCACTGAATTGAGCAAAGGCTTATGGATTATAAATGGCTACAAGATAATAATCCACTAAAAATATAGAAAATATGAATATACTCGTGACTGGTGCTAACGGGCAACTCGGCAACTGCATGCGCAATGCCTCTAAGAATTCTAACGACAATTATATCTTCACAGATGTCGCTGAACTTGACATCACTGATCCGGAAGCGGTCAAGAAGATGGTTAAGGATAATGACGTGAAGGTCATAGTAAATTGCGCAGCCTACACTAACGTTGACAAGGCTGAATCAGATGCAGACTTCGCTGAAATCCTTAATGCAAAGGCCGTTAGGAATCTTGCAGATGCCATAAAGGACAACGATGGGACTCTTATTCACATCTCCACAGACTACGTGTTCGGAGGATCAGTAGGAAATACACCTCGCTCTGAAAACGAGCCAGCGAACCCTACCGGAGTCTATGGTCTCACTAAACTTCATGGTGAGCAGCAAATTGCAGATTCTAAGGTGAAAGCGCTGATTTTCCGCACTGCTTGGCTATACTCTGAATATGGCAAGAATTTCGTCAAGACTATGCTCAATCTCACCTCGACAAAGCCAGAGCTGAAGGTAGTGTTCGACCAAGTAGGAACTCCTACATATGCACAGGATCTTGCCGATGCAATCTTCCATATTATTGAAAATCGCAAGATGGAAGGCAATGAGGGAATCTTCCATTATTCAAATGAAGGCGTGTGCTCATGGTATGACTTTACAAAAGCCATAGCAGAAATCGCAGGGAATAAGGATTGCGACATTCAGCCCTGCCATAGCGATGAATTCCCATCTCCCGTCACAAGACCTTCATATTCAGTACTCGACAAGACAAAATTCAAGGAAACATTCGGTCTTAAAGTGCCTTATTGGACCGATTCTCTTCAGAAATGCATTAAAAACATTTCTGAAAAATAATTTTACGCAAAATTATTGATTTTTTGATTTATTATCCTTAATTTTGCAACTACATTCCATACTAACCTAATACATCCTAATGAAAGACTCAGTCAGCAACACCACATTAGACACAGACAATCTGAAAATCTGTGTAATGGGCCTCGGATATGTGGGATTGCCTCTTGCCCGACTTTTTTCTACAAAATATCCTACTATAGGATTCGACATCAACGCCAAAAGAGTGGACGCGCTCAATGCCGGACACGATTGGAGCCTTGAAGTTTCTGACGAACTCCTTAGAGAAGCCCTAAATAAGCATGGGCTTAAATGTACGGCAAATGTTGACGACATTAAAGATTGCAACTTCTATGTCGTTGCTGTACCTACCCCTATTGATGCCGACAATCTTCCGGACTTGACCCCTATAATCAATACCTCTAAGACGGTTGGGAGCGTTCTTTCAAAAGGGGATATCGTAGTCTACGAATCTACAGTATATCCCGGTGTCACTGAAGAAGTCTGTGTGCCAATACTCGAAGAAGAAAGCGGACTTAAATTCAACGAAGATTTCTTCTGCGGATACTCTCCAGAGCGTATAAACCCTGGCG
>CAZCZX010000010.1:4474-26842 GCA_964503095.1 uncultured Sangeribacter sp. | reverse complement strand
GAATCCACTACGACTGATATGCCTTCTATAGTCAGCGATGTCTCTGCTATTGGGGAAGCCAAAACGATTCTCCGTTTCCCTTCGAAGGAGGGTGAAAGCACATGATGTTGCTTCTCAGTAGGAAGCATTCCGTAGAGTGTCAAGATTTCAGCATCTTCCAATGCATCTGTAAGCAATTCCTGGCATTTCAAGATTTCAGCTTGTCCTGGTAGGAAAGCCAATATGTTGCCATCATGTCGACGGAAAGCTCTTTTGACAGCACTTGCCACTTCAAAAGGGCAATCATTGAAATCGAAATCTTCTCCATAAATAATTTTGACCTCAAAGTTTTTTCCCTTGCTTTCAAGGTGTCTTGCATCAAGGTGTTTACTCAATTCTGCAGCGTCAATCGTGGCAGACATTACAAGAATCTTGAGGTCAGGACGGATGATATTCTGAACCTCGCGAGTCAAGGCTAATGTCAAGTCGGATGAAAGACTTCTTTCATGAAACTCATCGAAAATGACTACTTCGATGCCATCGAGCGTTGGATCTTCCATCAACATTCGCTCCAGAATACCTTCTGTGATGACTTCAATTCGAGTCTTTGAGGAAACTCGTGAATCAAATCTGACTCGATATCCGACCGTTTCACCAACTTTTTCTCCAAGCATCGAGGCCATTCGTTCTGCCACTTGGCGAGCAGCTATCCGTCGAGGCTCAAGCATTAGGATTTTCCCTTCCGGAAGGTTTTCCAGAATAGAGAGAGGAAGAAGGGTTGATTTGCCTGCACCGGGAGGTGCAGTAACTATGAGGCGTTGATGAGAGGCCAATGAAGCATTCACTTCATCGGCTATCTCCGCAACTGGCAATAGGCTAAAATTCTCTATTATCTTCATTTGAACTGAAAATGCGGACAAAGATAGAGTATTTTTTAGGATTGTGCAAGTTTTTTGTTAACTTTACATGTTCAAAATGAAAATGGCTCCACGAGGATAACATCCACATGGAGCCATTTTTAACGAGTAGGTTGATTAGATGCTGCCAAGAGGGGCGAAGTTGCTGAGGGGATTGCCGGGTTTGGCTGAATCCATTAGTTTCTCTGAGAAACTGAAGGAGGCTGCATCTTGGTCGGTCACTACTGATAGCAATGCCGGGCCTTTTGCGCTAAGCCATCTTTGCATGGCTGCTTCAAGATTCGCAGGGTCATCAACTGTTTCTGCTTGGAAACCGATTGCATCTGCCATTTTTCCGAAGTCCGGATTTGTGAGATTAGTCTCACTCGGTTTTAATCCTGCCATCTCCATTTCCCATTTGACAAATGCAAGAGATCTGTTGTCGGCTACCAATAGTTTTACCGGCAGTTGATATTGGATGATGGTGAGTAATTCTCCCATAAGCATACTGAAACCCCCATCTCCACATATTGCTATTACCTGACGATTCGGACATGCAAATTTAGCACCAATAGCCATAGGCATCGCATTTGCCATAGATCCATGAGAAAATGATCCGATCATTCGGCGGTCTTTCTTCTGAGTGAGGTAGTGGGAGGTCCAGACATTGTTCATGCCAGTGTCAACTGTGAATACTGCGTTCTCATCAGCCAACTTATCGAGCAAACTGAGCATGTATTCCGGACGGACTGCCCCTTTATTTCCAGGATTTTTCACAGGTTCTTCAAATTTGGCTTTGATTTCTGCATAGTCAGAAAGTGCTTTGTCAAGGAAGGAAGAATCAGTTTTGGGTTGGATTTTAGGAAGCAATTCGGATAAGAAGAGTCCGGCATCTGCTCTGACGGCTACATCCACTTTTGACTTGCGTCCTAATCTCTCAGCCCTTACATCTACTTGAATTATCTTTTTATCGGTGGGGAAGAATCCCGGATAAGGGAAGTTCATACCGATTAATAGAAGAACATCGGCTGAGGCAATGGCATCTTCTGCCGACCACATGCCGAGGTATCCCATATGCCCTACATAATTCTTGCAGACACCTGACAATTCAAGTTGACTCTTATAGGTTGTGCCTACAGGTGCGTTAACTTTTTCAGAAAGTTCATTGACAAGTGCAGCGGCATTCTTTGCTCCCGAACCTGCGAATATCGCGACGCTTTTAGCATTATTGATAAGGTTTGCGGCGGCTTCTATTTCTTCTTGTGATGGCTCGGGTAAACGTTGTGTATAGAGTGGTGTCGTTGCTGCATATGAATCAACGGCAGGTTGTCCGATGACATCAGCGGGGAGACCTATTAATCCTACACCTCCTCGACCGATTGCTTCCTGCATAGCAGCCTGAAGCATATGAGGAACTTGAGTAGGTGTAGTAGCCATTTCGTTATAGACATTGCAGTTGGAGAATAGGAGAGTAGGATTAGTCTCCTGAAAGTATTCAGTGCCGAATACAGCCGATGCGCAGGTGGAGGCAATAGCCAAAACCGGCGCATTAGATCTTTGGGCATCATATAACCCGTTGATTAGATGCACATGTCCCGGACCGCTGCTTCCTGCGCAGGCTGCAAGTTTTCCTGTAAGTTGTGCCTCTGCACTTGCAGCGAATGCTCCGGATTCCTCATGGCGCATATGCACGAATTTTACTCGACCATCTCTTACGATAGCATCTGTCAAATCATTAAGACTGTCTCCAGTTATTGCATAAAGGTGTTTCACACCCGAATCCGCAATCATTTCAGCCACCTGGTCGGCTACTTTCTTATTCTGTTGGTTGTTTTCCATAATATTATATGATAAATATACTTCAATTGTCAATAAAACACTTATATAATGTATTTGGTTAACTTCACTGCAATATGTTTTAATTATAATATCGTTAAAATTGGCAAAATGTTAGAAATTATTTTGCAATATTTGAATTTTGATATATTAAAAGAATAATTCGCACTCTAACTTCTTAAATGAGATACTTGTTGTATATTCTGTTGCTAAACAGTAGTTTAAGATGATTTATTCTTTTTGAAATATGAAATAATACTTCAATATTGAATAATTTTTTTATCAGAAGTGTTAAATACACACCCAATTATGAACCTTTCATAAAACAGTTTCGTTATATTTTCGAAAACACTCCTCGACAAATTCAATTTGAGATTTTAACTGACTATAAGAACCGATAAATCTAAAAAAACACATGGTAACCGACCGCGTAATAAAGGAAATATACAAGAAATATAATAAGGCTGCTAAGAAACCTGAAGATCTTAGGCTTGATCATTTCATTGAAATGCTTTCTCCATTCCATCATATTAGAGTGAATGGCAATGAAGTGATATTTGAAGATCAAGAAGAATTTAGCCCATTTCGTAGATTTCTATTGAGAGGATTGAATGGAATTCTTGAATTTGATAAGCAAGTGGCCTTCGTATTTCGTAATCATATCCTTTTTCTTGGTAAGGATTCCAACGATATGAGAGTTCATATGCGTCCATGTGATGAAAAGCAGAATATATTTCAGCGCATCTTTGCAAGATAATATTTATATATTGATAACATATGTTGAATATAAAAACAAACGGCTCCATAACGGAGCCGTTTATTTGTTGTATTGTTAGATTTTTAGTTAAGATTATAGTCATCCAGACCTTCAAGATCCTCCGGGTTGTAGCCGCCTTCTGAATAGAAGTCCTCATCAAGGATATCTGCAGCCTGCTTCATAGCCACAGCATCTATTTGAGCATCAAATTCGTCAAGGTCAACTTTTTGCACGGGAGCTTTACCTTTCTTCATTGTGCAAACTGGCTCAGACAACGTGCGACCAGGTAATATTTCTTTAAGTTCCATGAAGAAAGAACGTTCAGTGAGGTAATCAAAAACAAAAACCAATTTCTGACCCTCGTCTTCAACGAGATCTCCTACCGGAGTATCCTCCATAATCCATATATCACGGTCGGAACTGCTACCCATATCTTCAAGTGTGATCTCTTCCTGACGCTGCCAGTCTTCATCACAAAGGAAAAAAGAGTCAATATCATCTTTTGAATAGTCTACGCTGTCTAAGATGGCATTGCGAAGCTGAAGAAAAGAAGAATCTGAGTCTATCTCAATTTCACGCGCGAAGTTTGAAACTTCATCGCTAACAAGTTTAAATCTATATACCATTTTTTTCTTATTTTGAATGCGAAATTAATATATTTATCGATTATATCCAATAGTTTCATAAAAAAATATGCTCAAAAATGAGCATATTTTTTAATATGATTGATATTTAGTAGGTTACAAATGTTAAAAATCAATACGAATATCCGTCTGCTTTACATTTTGCCTGCATTCTTTCGATACGCTTGTTAATGTCGGGGTGAGTTGAGAAAAGTTGTGCTAAACCTCCAGTGGCTGTGGAGCCTGATGCATCTTCCATTTGCTTAAGTTTTTGAAATGCCTTAACCATCGCAGCGGGGTTCTTGCCGTTCTTCTGAAGGAATGAATAGCCATAGTCATCCGCATTGTTCTCCTGAGATTTGGAATATTTTGCTGAGGCAAGATTTTGTGCGATGGCGCCAAACTGAGAGTCGGTAAGTGCCGCCGCTGTGGAGCCGGTTGATGCTATGACATCCATAAGGGCTGCAGTCTGAAGAGCATTCTTGAAAGCGTTCTTAGTATCCTGATGTGCTACATGACCCATCTCGTGACCAATAACGCCAAGCACCTCATCGTCTGTCATCACGTCCATAAGTCCGCTATAGACTCTTATTGAACCATCTGCACACGCAAAGGCATTGATATCGTTGGTCTTATACACCTTGAAATTCACAGGAATTCCTTCTACATTAGAGATTCCGCTCAATATTTTGTTAAGTCTGACAGTATAGGCATCATTCGCTCCACACACTTTGTTTTGAGCATCTGATTGCGCAATATAGCTTTTCACATACTGTTGAATCTCATCGTTAGAGATAGTCATAGACTGGGCAATCTTGGCTCCTCCTTGTGCAAGGCGACCCATATCCATGTTTTGAGCAATGCTGCATCCTGTCAATGACAATAATATTCCGGCTAACGCCGGGAAAAAAATCTTCTTCATAATAAAAAACGGTGTTACTTATTAAGTAACACCGTTAATTTAAAAAAGTTTAAATTTAGTTAAATTAACCGAGGAATGCAAGAAGCACACCTGCTGCCACTGCACTGCCGATTACGCCTGCTACGTTAGGACCCATAGCATGCATGAGCAGATAGTTGGAAGGATCGTATTCCAGACCAAGATTGTTTGAGATACGTGCAGCCATTGGCACTGCAGATACACCGGCATTTCCAATGAGCGGGTTGATCTTCTTACCCTGCGGCAAGAACACATTGAAAAGTTTCACTGAAAGCACACCTGCAGATGATGCAATGATGAATGCGATGAAGCCAAGAAGGAAGATAAAGAGAGTCTCTTTGGTCAAGAAGAGGTCTGCCTGAGTAGAAGCACCCACTGTAAGACCAAGAAGGATTGTCACAATATCAGTCATCGCATTGCTTGCAGTCTTGGCGAGACGAGTAGTCACACCGCTTTCACGGAGAAGATTACCGAAGAAGAGCATACCGAGAAGTGGAAGACCAGACGGCACGATGAAGCAAGTGAGCATGAGGCCAACGATAGGGAAGATGATCTTCTCGTTCTGAGACACAACTCGTGCAGGCTTCATCTTGATCTTACGTTCTTTGTCTGTGGTGAAAAGTCGCATCAAAGGAGGCTGGATCAGCGGAATGAGAGCCATATAAGAATAGGCTGACACTGCAACTGCACCCAATAGGGCAGGATTCAGTTTCGAAGTGGTGAAGATAGCAGTCGGACCGTCGGCACCGCCGATGATAGCGACGCAACCTGCTGAAAGAGGATCCATACCGATAAGGAGAGCAAGCATGTATGCGCCAAAGATACCGAATTGAGCGCATGCTCCAATTATCATCAATTTTGGATTCGCAAGAAGGGCTGAGAAGTCAGTCATCGCGCCAATACCAAGGAAGATTAGTGGAGGATACCATCCTTTCTCGACACCATTGTAGAGGATATTTAGTACAGAACCTGGTTCGTAGATACCAATTTCCATACCGGGCTGAAATGGGATATTTCCAATAAGCATACCAAATCCGATAGGAACGAGAAGAAGCGGCTCAAAATTCTTCTTGATGGCAAGCCATACAAAGAAGCATCCTACTGCAAGCATGATAAGATTTTCATACTGGCAGTTGGCAAAGCCTGTAAAGTTCCAGAATGTGGTGATGTTTTCGGAAAGGAATTCCCAGAAAGTCTGTGCAAGTATCATATTGTAATTGCTTTTCTATTTTGGGAATTATCCGATTATCATAATGTCATTGCCTTCGAGGACAGCGTCGCCGACGCCTACAAGAATCTTCTGGACTGTGCCACCGTGAGAAGTCTTCACATCATTCTCCATCTTCATAGCCTCAAGAACGCAAACAGTGTCACCGGCATTGACAGTGTCACCCTCTTTTACCTTGAAGCTCATGATAGTGCCCGGCAGCGGAGCCTTAACAGCACCGGCAGCGCTGCTTACAGTCTGTTTGGTAATTACTTTCTCACCAGATGCAGTAGTAGGAGCGGGAGCAGCCTTATTCACTTTTACAGGTGCCTTTTGATCCTTTTCAAGCTGTACATGATAGTGGCTACCATTGACTATCACTTCAACCTGATTTCCATCGACATCGCCTACTGCAACATTGAAATCGATGCCGTTGATCTTATATTTATATTCTTTCATTGTTTTAAATTATTTACGGATGTTGCGATGAAGTTCAGGCTTAGCGCGTAGATTATAGATTTTGGAGTTCCATGGAGAATAAGTCTTCTTTATCTCATGTATTGTAAGAAGAGTATGCTCAATGTCATGTCCTTGTCCGAAATATTCAGCGAGTGCCATTCCTATAGCAGCGATAGTCTCGCCGCTTGACAGTTCAGGATGAGCCTGATCCATAGTCTTGCCAGCCTTTTCAACTGCGGCAGTTTTCTTCTTATTGAGAAAATGTTGAGAAATTTGGCCAAAACCCATGAAAAGAAGGCTCAGGATAATCAAAGCAGAAATCACGATGCACATGGCGATAAGAGTAAGTGAACCGCCGAATGAATCGTTTTCCTCAAGATTCTTCGCTTTTTCAAGTTGGCGCATCCTTCTTGCCGTAGGGCTAACCTCTACGGTGTTGGTCTCTTCAGAAGGGACTGCTACCGATTCGAGGCATTCCTGGCCGTTTGCCTGGCAGCATTCTACGGGAGCATCAATCTGCTCCGGTGCGAGTTCTGTCTGGGCATAACCGCAGGTAAGCGATAGGCTTATGATTCCTAATGTAATATATTTCTTAAGCATAATTTCTTATATTATAGAGGAATGTTGCCGTGCTTTTTAGCAGGATTGCTCTGTTTCTTAGTTGCAAGCATCTGGAGCGCGCGGATGATGCGGAAGCGTGTGTTGCGCGGTTCGATTACATCATCAATATATCCGTATTTAGCTGCATTGTAAGGATTAGCAAAAAGTTTGGTGTATTCTTCTTCCTTCTCCTTCTTGAAAGCAGCGGGATCCTCGTGTTCCTTTGCTTCTTTAGCATAGAGCACTCCTACAGCGCCTTCAGCACCCATTACAGCGATTTCGGCAGTTGGCCATGCATAGTTCATGTCGCCACGAAGCTGCTTGCAGCTCATCACGATATGGCTTCCACCGTAGCTCTTGCGAAGTGTGACAGTGACCTTAGGCACTGTAGCCTCGCCATAAGCATAAAGAAGCTTTGCACCGTGGAGGATGACTGCGTTGTATTCCTGACCAGTGCCTGGAAGGAAACCGGGAACGTCTACGAGAGTGACCAATGGAATATTGAATGCATCGCAGAAACGCACGAAACGTGCAGCCTTACGGGAAGCATTCACATCAAGAACACCTGCGAGCACCTTTGGCTGGTTGGCAACGATACCTACACTCTGGCCGTTGAAACGAGCAAAACCTGTGATAATGTTGCGGGCAAATGCCGGTTGAACTTCGAGGAACTCTCCATTGTCGATGATAGCACCGATCACCTCATACATATCATATGACTTTTTCGGGCTATCCGGAACGATCTCATTGAGTTTGTCTTCAAGGCGATCGATGGGGTCAGTGCATTTTACGAGTGGAGTTTCCTCCATATTGTTCTGAGGGATGTAGCTGATGAGCTTACGGATGAGCTTGAGTGCCTCTTCGCCATCTTCGCAAGCGAAGTGAGTTACACCTGACTTGGAAGCATGTACAGAAGCGCCACCAAGTTGCTCTTGAGTTACATCTTCGCCTGTAACAGTCTTAACTACTGACGGACCTGTGAGGAACATGTAAGACATTCCTTTCACCATAATAGTAAAGTCGGTGAGTGCTGGAGAGTATACAGCTCCGCCGGCGCATGGACCGAGGATAGCGCTGATCTGAGGGATAACACCAGAAGCAAGGATATTGCGCTGGAAAATTTCAGAGTATCCTGCAAGAGCGTTGATACCTTCTTGGATACGAGCACCACCTGAATCGTTAAGTCCGATCACGGGAGCACCCATCTTCATTGCGAGGTCCATGACCTTACAGATCTTTTGTGCCATGGTCTCAGAAAGAGAGCCACCGAGCACTGTGAAGTCTTGAGCGAAAACATACACAAGACGACCATCAATTGTGCCGAAACCGGTCACAACGCCGTCGCCAAGATATTGTTTCTTTTCCATTCCGAAGTTTGTGCTTCGATGAGTCACAAACATGTCGAGTTCTTCAAAGCTTCCTTCATCGAGGAGCTGGTCGATTCTTTCGCGTGCTGTGTATTTGCCGCGTTCATGCTGCTTGGCGATTGCCTTTTCGCCACCGCCAAGACGCGCAACAGCGCGTTTGTCGATGAGTTCTTGAATCTTTTGTTCTTGAGTAGTCATTATTCAATGTATTGAATTATTACTTCTTGGATGGGTCTTCACAAAGCTCAGTGAGTACAGCTTCAGTGCATTTAGGATGTAGGAAAGCGATCTGAAGGCCGTCTGCACCCTTGCGTGGAGCTTTGTCGATAGTGCGGATTCCCTTTTCCTCGCATTCTGCGAGTGCTTCTGCAACTCCACTTTCTACGGCAAATGCCATGTGGTGCATTCCACCCTTGCCACCGTTCTTTTCGATGAATTTAGCGATTGTGCTGTCAGGGCTTGTTGCTTCGAGAAGTTCGATCTTTGTGTCGCCTACTTTAAAGAATGCGGTGGTCACTTTCTGATCTTCCACTACTTCCTGCTTGTAGCACTTCAGGCCAAGCACATTTTCGTAGTATTTGATTGCTTCTTCGAGGTTAGGAACGGCTATGCCGATGTGTTCGATGTGGGAAATTTCCATTGTGTTTTGATTTATTGGTTAGTTGTTGTTTTTATTGCATGGTGCATTCACCCCATATAATGGAGGGGTGGATACAATTACGTGCAAAATTAACAATTATTTTTTAAATGATGAAAACTATTTTAAAGAATCTTTAAAAAAACTTCAAAAATAGGCTCACTGTTAATTTTTTTATCATAATTTATTGTTATGTCAGATTTTTTTACGATATTTGCAAAATATTTCAAAAACCTTCTATAAAGAGAAGATAATTATTTTCAATAAAGATTCTCCTCGTCTGAAATTTTTATGGAAATGACCACCGGGGCGTTGGCCTCCATCATTCATGGAGTCGTAGATGGTGACTCCGATATTGTTCTTAATGGATTTGCAAAAATCGAAGAAGCCGACAAAGGGCAACTTACATTTATAGCAAACCCCAAATATGCACATTTTATTGAGTCGACCAAAGCGTCGGCTGTCTTGGTTTCAAGAGAATTTGACCATGCGAATCCTAATTCTGTCACTTTAATAAGAGTAGATGACCCCTATGGCACTCTTGCTGAAATCTTGCGCGCCATTCAAGCGTCTCTCCCAAAGAAGAGTGGAATACAGCAGCCCTGTTACATTGCTCCGGGTGTTGAGATTCCCGAAGATGCTTATGTCGGTGCATTTGCATATATTGGCGAAGGAGCAACCATAGGAAGAGGTAGCCAGATTTATCCTCAATGTTATGTAGGAGATGGAGCAACTATTGGAGAGAACTGCATTCTTTATTCAGGGGTCAAGGTCTATGCCGGATGCCAGATTGGCAATAATTGCATTCTGCACAGCGGTGTCGTAATTGGCGGCGATGGCTTCGGGTTTGCCCCAAATTCGGATGGCGGTTATGATAAATTGCCACAGACAGGCATTGTCGTTATAGAAGATGATGTAGAAATAGGAGCTAATACTACAGTAGACCGTGCCACTTTTGGATGCACCCGTATAGGTAAAGGCACGAAACTTGACAACTTGATTATGGTTGCACACAATGTCGAAATCGGAAAGGACAATGTGTTTGCCGCTCAGACCGGAATTGCCGGAAGTGCAAAAATTGGAGATTGCAACATGATTGGAGGGCAAGTTGGATTTGCCGGACATATCACTGTTGGGAGTCATAATGAAATCGGAGCTCAGTCCGGCATCCCCGGAAATGTTGGTGATAGACAGAGACTTATGGGTTATCCGGCTATAGATGCACGAAAATTTGCAAGAAATGTAGTGTATATAAATAGACTTAATGATATTTTTAAAGAACTGAACCATAAGAAGTAAATGGTTCAGTTCTTAATACATACTGAAATAATAAACAACAAAAAATATGAATCAACTCACATTAAATCAACCGATAAAGGTAGAGGGGAAAGGACTCCATTCCGGTAAGTTTCTTACAGCCGTATTTAATCCTGCTCCAGCCAATTTCGGAATAAAATTCAAAAGAATTGATCTCGAAGGTCAGCCAGTAATTGATGCTCTTGCAGAAAATGTTGTCGACACCACCCGTGGCACCGTGATAGGAAAGGGGGATGCAAGAGTAAGCACAATCGAACACGCAATGGCTGCTCTATATGCATATGGAGTTGATAACTGTCTTATAGAAGTGGACGGTCCTGAACTTCCGATACTTGATGGAAGCGCCACAGAATATGCAGAGAAAATTGAAGAGGCCGGTCTTTCTGAATTGAATGCTGACAAAGACTATTATATTATTAAGGAGAAAATTCAGTATAAGGACGATAATGGAGCCACAATCACAATCTATCCGGATGAAGGATTCAGTGTAGAAGTGATGGTGGAATATAATTCGCCTATTCTTCCTAATCAGTTTGCAGTGCTTGATGATCTCGCAGACTTCCGTCAGGAAGTGGGAAGCGCACGCACATTTGTCTTTGTCCGTGAGATAGAGGCTCTTCTTCAGCATGGACTCATCAAGGGGGGCGACCTTCAAAACAGCATTGTAATATATGATGAGCCGGTGTCGCAAGAAAAAATCAATGAGATATGCGATGCTGTTCAAGTAGAGCACATGACTGTAGACAAACTTGGATATATCAATCCGAAACCTCTTCAATGGGATAATGAGCCGGCTCGTCACAAACTGATTGATGTAATTGGCGATATTGCCCTTATAGGTCGTCCACTTAAAGGAAGAGTAGTGGCTATACGCCCGGGACATACTGTCAACAATAAGTTTGCTCGCATGCTTAGGAAAGAAGTGAAGCATACTGAGATTCAGAGCCCGGTGTATAATCCAAACATCGCTCCACTGATTGACGTGAATGGAATAAGGAAACTTCTTCCCCACCGCTATCCATTCCTGCTCATTGACAAGGTAATAGAACTCGACCGCAAACATTGTGTGGCTGTCAAGAATGTGACTGTCAACGAGCCATTCTTTACAGGACACTTCCCTCAGGAGCCTGTAATGCCGGGTGTGCTTCAAGTAGAAGCTATGGCGCAGGCTGCCGGAGTCTTAGTGCTCAACTTTCTTGAAGAACCGGAAAAGTATTCTACGTACTTCCTTAAGATAGACAATGTTAAATTCCGCCAAAAGGTAGTGCCTGGCAACACATTGCTTCTCAACGTTTCTCTGATGACTGAAATACGCAGAGGTTGTGCAGTGGTGAAGGGTTACGCTTTCGTAGGAGAAAAGATTGTATGCGAGGCTGAATTCATGGCTCAAATAATCAAGAACAAGTGATATGCTACAAATGAATTGCATCCATCCCGATGCGAAAATCGGAAAGAATGTAAAGATAGGCAACTTTACGACAATCCATGAAGACGTTGTCATAGGCGACAACTGTGAGATTGATTGCAATGTAAATATTTATCCAGGTGCAAGAATTGGCGATGGAGTCAAGATTTTCCCTGGTGCAACCGTTGCTGCAGTGCCCCAGGATCTAAAATTCCGTGGAGAAGTAACATACGCATACATTGGCGATGGCACAGTGCTTCGTGAATGCGTCACAGTGCATCGCGGCACTGCTTCGAAGGGTAAAACCGTAGTTGGAAAAAACTGTCTAATTATGGCGTATTCCCATATTGCCCATGACTGCTTGATAGGCAACAATATAGTCATTTCTAATGCTGCTCAGATGGCAGGAGAGGTGATAATCGACGATTGTGCTGTAATTGGAGGTGGAAGTCTGATACATCAGTTCTGCCACATAGGAAGAAACGTGATGCTTCAGGGTGGTGCTCTTGTGAATAAAGATATTCCTCCTTTTATTAAGGCAGCTCGCGAGCCAATCTCTTTCGTGGGATTAAATTCAATCGGCCTTCAGCGTCATGGATTCAAACCAGAAGAAATCCAGCAAATACAGGAAATATATAAGATATTATATCTCAGTGATTTGAATGTCACTAATGCCGTTAAAATGATCAAAGAAGTGTGTCCTCCTACAAAATTCCGTGATGAAATCGTGGATTTTGTTGAGAATTCCAATAGAGGTATAGTGCGTTCTGCAATCTGATTGATTCACATTACAGACCTAACGGGGGGAGTGGCGAGAAAACGTTACTCCCCTAATAATAAACAGATTAAATGATCAATACCTCCAACATATATTGCAGGCAGATAGTGGAATTGCTTAGTGCTCATGGGGTGCAGACTGCTTACTGCAGTCCGGGGTCGCGCAATGCTCCGCTTCTTTTAGCGCTTGAAGCTTGTGAAGAAATCACAAAGTATATTGTGATTGATGAGAGGAGTGCGGCTTTTCAGGCATATGGATGTTCGCTTGTAAGGCAGCAACCGGTTGCTCTCATATGTACTTCCGGCTCAGCGGTATTAAACTATGCGCCTGCAATTGCAGAAGCCTATTATTCCGGAGTGCCACTGATAGTAATTTCTGCTGACCGGCCGCGTGAATGGATAGACCAGGATGATTCCCAGACCATCCGACAGTTTGGAGTGCTAAGCCATATTGTAAAAGGAAGTTACGATGTTAGGGCCATTCCTGAGGGACATGATCGAGAATTTACTGAGGAAGTAAGATGGACAGTCAACAGAACCTTGAACGAAGCGCTTCTTAAAGCAAAAGAAGGAAAAGCCGGGCCTGTACATATAAATGTACAGTTATCTGATCCTTTGGGCGAAATCACAGATACAGACAGAATAAATGAGAGAGACGTAGTTCAGATTTCTGCCTCTGATACCCTTTCTCCTAATATACTTAAGAAATTGGCAATAGATGCAGCAGGATCGAAAGTGATGTTGATAGCCGGATTTATAAATCCGGATCATAATCTTGATAAGGCTGTAAGGATTTTCAGTGGCTATCCCAATGTGGTGGTGATGACGGAGACACTTGCAAATCTCCATGACCCTCAACCATTGTCAACAATGATTGACGCTGTGCTTTGCGATATGAGTGAAGAGCAGAAAGAGGCGATGCGTCCTGACATTGTTATTTCAATGGGAGGAGCACTTGTGTCAAGAATGCTTAAGCAATATCTTCGTACATATCCTCCGAAAAGACATTGGAGTTTAGGTCATACCAATTATTTTTGTGACTGCTTCAAGGCCCTGACCGACAAAATTGATATAACTCCTGCTTCTTTTCTAAAGCAACTTAGTGGTGCTATTAAAAAATTAAAGATTAATATCAAATCAGATTATTCTGCAAATTGGCTGAATTTCAGAAGGGAATCTTTAAGATTGACTCGCCGTTTCATTGATAAGTCGCCTTGGAGCGACCTTAAGGCTTTAGATTATATCTTTAGCAATATGAAATTCGACAACCTGTTTGTATCTAACGGCACACCTGTAAGATATTCACAGTTGTTACCTCATAATTGCCATGCACAGTATTGCAATAGGGGCGTGTCAGGAATTGATGGAAGCACTTCTACTGCGGTGGGCGGAGCATGGAACTACAATGGACATACTACGTTTATATCAGGTGATATATCGTGGCTTTACGATTCTGGTGCATCAGCACTTCATGATGTGCCAGATGATATGCGCATGATTGTAATTGATAATTCCGGAGGTGGCATATTCAGGTTTATCAAATCCACGTCATCCATTCCTAAGGATACCCTTAATGCTTATTTTTGCGTCGAGCATCTTCCAAATATTGGTGCTATAGCAAAAGGCTATGGAATTGATGTTATGTATGCCTCTGATATGCCACAGCTTGCAGAAGGAGTTGAGTGGTTGGAAGAAGATTCTGAATTTGCACGTCTGCTCGTTGTAGAGACTCCACCGGAAATTAGTGCAGAAGTATTGAAAAACTATTTCATTAAAACTAAATTATATGTTTGATTGGAAGACAATAAAGGAATATGAAGACATTCTCTTTGAGGAATTTGAGGGAATAGCGAAGATCACTATCAATAGGCCAAAAGTGTATAATGCTTTCAGACCAAAGACTAATTTCGAGATGCTTGATGCCATGCGCATCTGCCGCGACAGAAGCGATATTCGTGTAGTGGTACTGACTGGAGCCGGCGACAAGGCTTTCTGTTCGGGAGGCGACCAGAATGTCAAAGGAATCGGTGGATATGTAGATGAAGATGGCACTCCTCGACTTAACGTTTTGGAGATGCATCATGCTATTCGCAGCATTCCAAAGCCAGTGATTGCTATGGTGAATGGTTATTCGATAGGGGGCGGCAATGTATTGCAAGTGCTTTGCGATCTCTCAATAGCATCTGAGAATGCAAAGTTCGGGCAGACTGGTCCAAAGGTTGGTAGTTTTGATGCCGGGTTCGGAAGTTCATATCTTGCCCGCTGTGTAGGTCAGAAAAAAGCACGTGAGATATGGTTTCTTTGTAAGCAATACACTGCTCAGGAGGCTCTTGAGATGGGTATGGTGAACTGTGTAGTGCCATTAGATAAACTTGAGGAAACTACAGTAGACTGGTGTCGCACAATTATGAAGCGCTCTCCATTTGCTATCAGAATGATCAAGCGCGCTTTAAATGCGGAACTCGATGGACAGCGAGGAATGATGGAGTTTGCCGGTGATGCCACAATGATGTATTATATGATGGATGAAGCGCAAGAGGGTAAGAACGCATTCCTCGAAAAGCGAGATCCAGACTTTGGCAAATATACTATCTTCCCATGAGGCTTGCATACGCTCCATATATGTTGAATTTCAAGAATCCAGCCGGCACAAGCCGAGGAATCTTGACTGAGAAACCAACATTTTTCATTAAGGTTTTTGATGAATCCAATCCTGAAAGATTTGGGATAGGAGAGTGCTCTGTATTTCCAGGGCTTTCTCCTGAAGCGGATGGAAATTATGGCTATAAACTGATTGAGCTTCTTGCAAATATCGCACTGGATAAAGAAACCGACTTGTCGCGACATAGTAGCATTCATTTTGGACTGGAGCAAGCACTACGCGACTTTGCCGGAGGATGTCGCCATATTTACTTTCCTTCTGATTTTACACAAGGAAAAGGGAGCATTGAAATAAATGGCCTTGTGTGGATGGGAGATTTCGATGAAATGATCGAGCGTATTGATCAGAAAGTGGAGCAGGGATTCCATTGCATAAAACTAAAGATTGGAGCAATCGATTGGAAGAAGGAAGTTGACATGATAGAATATATACGAAAGAAATATTCTGACTCAACGCTTCAAATCCGAGTAGATGCCAATGGAGGGTTTACTATGGATAATGCACTTCCAAGACTTAAACGCCTTGCAGATTATGGAGTTCATAGTATCGAGCAACCTATTCCTGCAGGTAGTCCGGAACTTATGGCTTTTCTTTGCCAAGTGTCTCCCTTGAAGATTGCTCTTGATGAGTCTCTGATAGGAATTTATGGCAAAGAGAATAAGACCTTGCTTCTTGATGAGGTGAACCCAGCATATGTTATTCTGAAGCCTTCATTGTGTGGTGGATTCTCAGGGGCAGAAGAGTGGATAAAATTGGCAGAAGAAAGAGGTATTGGATGGTGGGTCACTTCTGCTCTTGAGTCAAATGTTGGGCTAAATGCTTTGGCTCAGTGGACTGCTACCCTTGACACAACTATTCCTCAAGGACTTGGTACGGGGGCACTTTTTACCAATAATTTTGAATCTCCACTGCGTCTCGATTCAGATAAATTGATGTATGATGCTTCTAATGAGATCGACAATAGCATTTATTCAAAACTTGACTGGAAATATTAATGACTCAAGAAGAATTTGAAAAGATATGGCATGATGATTCGGAATATGTGGAATGCTTTACTTCCGGATCTACAGGGAAACCAAAAGAGATAAAGCTCTCTAAGGAATTCATGAGAAAAAGTGCTGAGCGCACTAATAATTTCTTTAAAATCACAAAAGAAAGTAGGCTTCACACATGTCTTGATTTCATCTACATTGCTTCAAAAATGATGACAGTGCGTGCTGATGTAGCAGAATGCAAACTGACATCTGAGGAGCCATCAAGCCGTCCTTTAGGAGGGATTGCAAAGGATGAGGTAATCGATCTTTTGTCTGTAGTGCCTGCTCAAATGGAATGGATTCTTGATTCTCAGGAAATGTGGTCAGGAATCAAGCATATTTTGATTGGAGGCTCTTCCATTCCTCCTATGTTGCGAAGAAGGATTGCCCTTTCGGAATATGATGCGTGGGAAACTTATGGGATGACCGAAACTGCATCTCATATAGCCTTGAGAAAAGTAGATGAGGAAAACTCCCCGTTTGCAACTCTTGATGGAATATCAGTTGAAGTAAATGGCGAAGGATGCTTGAAAATCACTCTTCCAAATGGAGAATCGCTTGTCACAAACGACCTTGCTGAGATGGTTGGTGAGAATCAGTTTCGTATTCTGGGTCGTGCCGATAATTGTGTGATAAGTGGAGGTATAAAAATCATACCGGAAGAACTGGAACATCGTCTCGGTCCGTTTGTTGCTTTCGGATATTGCTTGTCGTCAGTGCCCGATAAGAAGTGGGGAGAAAAACTTGTGATGGTTGTTGAATTGAGAGACAATTCTATAGGTGAGGACCTGATCAAAGAAGCCGTAGGTGTAAGACTCCGTCAATATCGGAAAATACTCGATTTGGGAGTCAAGGCTCCAAAAGATGTGGTATGCGTCAAAGAATTCCCTCGCACTTCAAATGGCAAGATCGATAGAAAACGACTGAAGGAAATGCTTATGGGATAACTATTTATTCTGTATGAGACACTGATTTTCAGCGGTTAAGAAAAATGTTATCCGTTTTTGGATATTTTTTGTAGTTGGTCTTCGTTGATGATTTTGATTTTACGGCCGTCAACGAGGATCAACTTTTCTGTGACAAATGTCGCAAGCGTGCGTATTGCGTTGGCTGTAGTCATATTGCTTAAGCTTGCAAGATCTTCACGGCTCATATAAATACGTAGAGTGGCTCCATCGTCTTCAAGTCCATAATTGTCGCGTAGAAGAAGGAGGGCTTCAGCAAGACGTCCACGAATATGTTTTTGGGTAAGGTTTACTATTTTTGTATCCGAACCTCCAAGATTGCGTGAAAGTTCATGTATGAAAAACATTGCAAGGTCGATATTGCCTCGGATTAATTTTTCCACTATCTTCATGGGAACGCGGCCGATGACAGACTCTTCAACCGCTGCTACTGAAGAAACGTAAGGCTCCTTTGCAAAGTATGCCCTATATCCAAAATATTGGACCGGGCTGTAAAGACGAAGAATCTGTACGCGGTCGCCAATGCCGGCTTTATACATTTTTACTTTTCCTTTAAGCAAGCACCAAAGATATTCAGGATTTTCATTTTCTGAATAAATCACCTGATTTTTTTTGTAAGTGGATATGATAAAATTATCGGTGACAATGCGCTTTTCCTCAGGGAGAAGCGCATTCCACATTTCCGACATGTCATTGCTTATGATATGTTCAAGCGTACTCTTCTTTAACATTACCTTACCAGTCAAATTGACTAACCAAATTTTTACCTATAGAAAATCGTGGCAACAGCCTTCGTACTGAATTATTTTTACCTGATTCAGTATGCAAAGTTACAAACAATATTTGAATTTGGCAAATTTTCACAGACTTAATTTTTAGAAATTCAAAAAATTGAGATGTTTCCGGAGCATTATCGGTTTTCTTATTTGTTGTAATAAGATTTTTTATTATTTTTGCAGAGAAAAAGAATAAAATAATATGGTTGAAGAAATTTATAAAGCCGATCTCGGCAGATATGAAGCTGGGATGGAATATCGGAGAAGCGGCAAGAGTGGTATAATGCTTCCCGAGTTGTCGCTTGGTCTATGGCAAAATTTTGGAGAGACGTCTCCTCTGGATAGAAGCAAAGAGATAATGAGGTTTGCATTCGACCATGGCGTCACTTCCTTTGACCTTGCTAATAATTATGGCCCCGGTTATGGTACGGCTGAAGAAACTTTCGGTTATGTCTTTGAAAAATCATTCCGTCCTTATCGAGATGAGATGTTTATTGCGTCTAAAGCCGGATATGATATGTGGCCTGGTCCATATGGAAACTGGGGCTCTCGCAAATATCTGATGGCTTCAATCAATCAAAGTCTGCAGCGAACAAAACTGGATTACTTCGATGTCTTCTATAGCCACCGTTATGATCCGGAGACTCCACTTGAAGAGACTCTCCAGGCATTGGTGGATATTGTAAGAATGGGGAAGGCTCTTTATGTTGGTATCTCACGCTGGCCTTTGGAGGCTACAAAATTTGCTTTTGACTATCTAAGGCAAAGAGACACCCCATGTCTGCTATTTCAAGACCGCCTCAATATGATTGACCGTCATGTTGAGGAAAACGGTATTCTTCAATATGTAAGCGAAAGTGGATGCGGATTTATTGGTTTTTCTCCTTTGGCACAAGGTGTGCTGACAAATAGGTATCTGAATGGCATTCCGTCTGATTCTCGTGCAGTGCAGCAGCGCTTTCTTAAGACATCTCAGATCAACGACGATTTGGTATCGAATGTTAGAAAACTTAATGACATTGCCTTACAAAGAGGCCAGACATTGGCACAGATGGCATTGAGTTGGGTGTTGGCGCATTCTGGAGTCTCATCACTTATAGTAGGATGCAGCAGCACAGCACAACTTTCTGATTCTCTTCAGGCAGTAAAGTCGAAAGACTTTACTCCTGAAGAACTTAATAATATTGATTTAATTGCGTCTAAGATTAGCCTTTGAAGATTATTGCATATGAGATGGATGGTAGCCGAGCAGAAATGCTTCGGTTGCCATTCTTTTTTTGCCCGCAGGTTGCAATTCAAGAATTTCAAGCCATTTGTCAGAACATGCCACAAACATACGTTTCCCTTCAATTTTGATTTTCCCTGCATCTGAGTCGGCAACGTTAGAATCGGAAAGTCTTGTTGAATATATCTTGCATTCGAGAGGACGCCCAGATTCTTCAACTATCACAGTCCACGCTGCCGGATAAGGACTAAGTCCTCTCACATGATTATGTACCATTTCTGAAGTTTTTTGCCAATCTATAAGGCAATCTTCCTTGAAAATTTTAGGAGCCGGTGTGAATTCTCCTTCTGGCTGTGGTGTGGTGGACAATGTTCCATCGATAATTGAATTTACAGTCTCTACCACCATATCTGCTCCGAGATGCATTAGTTTGTCATGAACATCCCCAACATTGTCTTCCGGCAATATTTCAATTTTGCGTTGCATAATCATATCCCCGGTGTCTATCTCATGCTTTAGGAAAAATGTAGTGACGCCTGTTTCGGTGTCTCCGTTCATTACAGCGCGATTGATAGGTGCAGCCCCTCGATATTTTGGAAGAAGAGCAGCATGAAGATTAAATGTCCCGAGACGAGGCATCTGCCAAACATCGCGAGGAAGCATCCTGAAAGCTATCACAATGAAAAGGTCTGCATTGAGAGCTCGCAATGCCATTAAGAAATCTTCTGATTTTAATTTTTCAGGTTGCAGAATGTTAAGATTGTGTTCCAGAGCGTAGCGTTTCACATCGCTTTGATAAAGCTTATGTCCGCGTCCGGCAAGTTTATCAGGCATTGTCACAACACCCACAACATTAAAATCATTTTTTATTAATGCATCAAGGCTCTCCACGGCAAATTCCGGAGTGCCAAAAAATACTATTTTTAAATCTTTCTTTTCCATTCTTTAGTTAATGATAAATTATCATACTGTCATGCAGATAAGACAATCAGTCGTCAGAATAATGCTTGAGGACTCGTCGGTAGGAATTAAATATCTTTGATTTTGAGACGAATCCTACGTATTTGCCATTGTCAACTACTGGGAGATTCCAGGCCCCGGTCTTGTCAAAAGTGTTCATCACTTTGTCCATGCTGTCAGTCACTTCAATTCGAGCAGGGGGCATTGCCATAAACCGGCTTACGTGCATTTTCCGATATAAGTCCGGTCGGAACATGATGTTTCGGATATCGTCGAGGAGAACGATTCCCTTAAGCATCCCATTAGAGTCAGTCACCGGATATAGGTTGCGGTTGCATTGCGATATCACTTCCACCATCTGCTTGAGACTCATCTCAGGATGCACTTCTATAAAGTCTCTTTCTATCACATTGTCGATTTTCAAGAGTGTCAGTACGGTGCGGTCTTTCTCGTGAGTGATGAGATCTCCTTTTTCTGCCAAACGCATTGTGTATATGCTGTAAGGCTCGAATGCTTTGATGGTCATATAGGAAAGGCACGACACGATAAGAAGGGGTAAGAAAAGATTATAGCCACCTGTCATTTCTGCGGTAAGGAAGATTGCCATTAAAGGAGCATGCATCACTCCGCTCATCACTCCGGCCATTCCCATCAACGAGAAGTTTTTTTGGCTAAGTTCTATCCCGAAATCCATTAGATTGAAAATATATGCAAAGAGGAATCCGGTCATTGCGCCTACAAACAGAGATGGCGCAAATGTTCCGCCTACTCCGCCGGCAGCATTCGTAGCAGTGGTGGCAAAAACTTTAGTTAGTATCAGACATCCTACAAATAGGGTAATCGACCAAGGATTAATGCGGTCGCCATAGAATATTGTGCCGTCAAGAATGCCTTGTGTGTTACCGTTAAGAAGAGTGTTGATTGACTCATATCCTTCACCATATAGAGGAGGGAAGACGAAAATGAGTCCCGCAAGGATTATGCCACCAAGTGAAATCTTCACCCATCTACTCTTGAAACTTCCAAACCATTTCTCAAGCATAAACATTGCGCGTGTGAAATATAGACTTACGAATCCGCATAATATTCCTAAAAGAATAGTCCATGGAATGCGATTAGTCTGATACGGTTCGCTTTGAGAAAAGAAAAATTCAGCGCCATAACCTTCCAATACATATGCTACCGTTGCTCCTGAAATAGATGAAATCAATAGGGGCATGACGGTGGTACCCGTCAGGTCGATCATCAGCACTTCAAGAGTAAAAAGCATTCCTGCTATCGGGGCGCGGAAGATGCCGGCGATGCCGGCTGCTGCTCCGCATCCCACTAAAAGCATAAGAATGCGAGGGGATAGACGGAATGCCTGACCGACATTAGAACCTATGGCTGCTCCCGTGTAGACTATTGGACCCTCCGCACCGACTGATCCTCCAAAGCCGATGGTAATTGCAGACCCTACCAAAGATGCATAACAATGCTTTTTCTTTAATCTCGACTTTCGCCTGGATATTGCATAAAGCACTTTCGTTACGCCGTGGCTGACATTGTCTTTAACTACATATTTGATGAAAAATGTAACGATGATGATTCCTACTACAGGATACACCAGATTGAGCCAGTTGCCGGTGGTGGAACTGAAGTGCTGAGTGAGCAAATGGGCTATTGTATGAATCAAAAATTTCAGGAGTTGGGCTGCAAAACCACATACCACACCAACTACCAGAGCAAGAATGATAACAAAATTCTTCTCCTTTATATGGTGTTCCCTCCATTGGACCACTTCTGCCCACCACTCGGTAAATCGATTATGTGTCTCTTTATATGCCAATGTAAAATTTAAAATATTAGAGATTAAATATTAATAATACCCGCTTCCACTCCTCTTAATCTTTTATAGAGAATTCAAATAAAGAATTCTAAACCCTAAATTCAAAATTCAAAATTCT
>CAZCZX010000010.1:0-4374 GCA_964503095.1 uncultured Sangeribacter sp. | reverse complement strand
AATTCTAAATTATCAATTCATTTCCCTTTCCCCTCAATAATTGTCAATACGGTATAGAGCATTATCTTGAGGTCGACAAGAATCGACATGTTGGAAATATATATAAGGTCGTATTTCGAGCGATCTACCATTTCATCTACATTTGAGGCATATCCATATTGCACCATTCCCCAAGATGTGATTCCAGGTCTCGTCTGATATAAAAGTGTGTAATACGGGGCCTTTTTGATAATCTGATTGATGAAAAACTCTCGTTCAGGTCGAGGTCCGACAATACTCATCTCTCCCTTAAGGACATTCCAAAATTGTGGCAACTCATCAAAACGGTATTTTCTCATGATTTTTCCTGATCGCGTCACCCTTGGATCATCATCCGAACTAAGTTGCGGACCATCATCTTCTGCATCTAATCTCATAGTTCGGAATTTGATAATATTGAAAGGCTGCTCTTTCAAGCCAATCCGTTCTTGAAGATAGAGCACAGGACCTCTGGAATCTATTTTGACCCATATTGCAAGAAAGAGATACAACGGACTCAAGATAATGAGTGTCAACAGACTAACCACGACATCAAAAGTTCTCTTTAGATTCTTTTCGCATTCCGACATGCTCGAATGTGTGAGATCTACTAAAGGATAACCGTAGATATCCTTCAATTTTATAGAAGATGTCATGAAGTTGAGAGTGTCGGGAGATAGTTTTATTGGTTTGCCAAGAGGAAAAAGTCTATAGACAAGATTGAGAATCACATCATCGTCATTATGCTGAGGAGCAAGGATAATTTGGTCGATATTGCGCTCTTTGCAAAATGATTCTATATCTTCTAAATCGAGTGCATCAGATTGAAAATCTTTTTCTCCCGGAATTCTGAAGAACGCTTCGATAGAATTACTTATCACAACCTTACTATCATTCATATTTCTTGCAAGATCGTGTGCCTTTTTTGAATTCCCGACAATTACAGCCGAATATTTCCAGTTTCTATTCTTAAATTGGCTAATTTGAGTATTGATAATCATCAGTCTACCCAAAAAAGTTATTGAAAAGAATATTATAAAAATCATCAAAATCTGGAGCAGATTGGATGAAATGTCGTTCATCTGATCATTTGTTAGGAGAGCCAGATGAAGAATTATGGTAATGATTGCAGAAATGACGGCAGTATTCAGAAGTTCTCCAAATCTCGATTTTCCGAATGGCCGGTTGTAAAATCCGGAGAGCCAGTAAATTGCAAGGATTACAAGTGGAATAAGAATCTGCTCTATGCAAATTTTGATTTGAGTTAGATAATTGATGACTGCATCAACCGAGAAAGTGGAAGGAGACTGGTCGAAATATCTGAGAATGTTGAAAAGAATGAAAGCTATGTTGGCGGTGATCCAATCCGTCAACACGAGCTTCCAACGCTCCAATTTCACAGATGCCATTTTCCCAATCATCTTATCACTTTTACAATATTTCCTTTTGTTACCTTAATGATATTGCTTGGTTTGGAAGATGCTTTTTCATTCTGGCGAAACTTGCAAACATAGTCAACCCCATTTTTTATTTCCGAAGAGATTTCAGAAAACGTCATTGGGGTGGGTTTCCCGCTGATGTTTGCCGAAGTAGATACGATAGGCCCTTTCAATCGGTCGCAAAGTGTGCGACTGAACTTCTCCGAAGTAATCCTGATGCCAAGACTTCCGTCTTCCGCTTTTAGATTTTCAGCCACACCAATAGGATTGTCGTATATGATAGTCATAGGATTAACTGCCACATCTATCAATTGCCATGCTATATCAGGTATGTCTTTAACCGTGCGTTGCAGCATACCTTCCGACCCTACAAGCACCAACATTGACTTTGAGTCTGCCCTTTGCTTAAGTTTGAAAATTTTTTCCACAGCCTCCTTGTTGCGGGCATCGCATCCGATGCCCCAAACCGTATCGGTAGGGTAGAGGATAATCCCTCCTTCCTTGAGGACTCTGACAGCTTCCTTAAGGTCGGCTTCATCGTAGCGGAGTTCCTGGCTATGATCAGTTGCTTTTTTTGTTTCTTCCATGCTTTTTGAAGATCATTTTTTATACTTGAATTGCCTCTGCCTCAGCGAGCCATAGTCTTGAGACTGCGTCAGAAGGCATTCTCCAGTCGCCTCTGGGAGAGAAGGAGACCGGTCCGACTTTAGGACCATCAGGCATACATGAACGCTTAAATTGCTGATTGAAAAATCTTCGTAAGAAAACCAATAGCCATTTCTTAATGGTTTCCCTGCTGAAAGTTGGTCTGCCATCATCGTATGGTCCATCAGCAAAGGCTTTGCATGCAAGAACAAAAATCTTTGCCGGCGAAAATCCCTCTTTTACGAAATGATATATGAAGAAATCATGAAGATCATACGGCCCTACAAGATCTTCTGTCTTTTGGGCTATGTTCCCTTCATTGTCTGTAGGCACAAGTTCCGGGCTAATTGGAGTACTGACAATATCTTCAAGGATATGACGAGTCTCATCATCATAATCTTGAGCCACGCGACGCACGAGAGGGCGTATGAGAGTTTTAGGAACGGAAGCGTTGACACTATACATCGACATGTGATCGCCATTATATGTGCACCATCCAAGTGCAAGTTCGGAGAGGTCGCCAGTGCCGAGCACCATGCCACCATATTTATTTGCCAGGTCCATAAGGATTTGAGTCCTTTCGCGGGCTTGAGCATTTTCGTAAGTGGCATCGTGAATATTGATATCGTGGTCGATATCTTTGAAGTGCTGTTTGACGGCTTCAGAAATGTTTATTTCTATGTGGGTGATTCCCATGCGTTCCATCAAGTCAGTGGCATTGTTGTGGGTGCGGTCGGAAGTTCCAAAACCTGGCATAGTCACACCGATTATTCCTTTTCGGTCAAGACCTAAGTCGTCGAATGCTTTGACTGCCACCAAGAGAGCCAAAGTGGAGTCAAGTCCTCCAGATACACCCACAACAAGACATTTGCAGTGAGTCGCGATAAGGCGTTGTTCCAGGCCCCATGCTTGAATGGTGATGATTTCCTCACATTGCTCCTCGAATTTGGCTTTGTCTGACGAAAGGAAAGGATAGGGATTCACTTCGCGCATAAGGTTGGCTGGTTCTGCTTGAGTAGCAGTGAATTCAGCAGATCCGAAAGTGGGAAGCACTATATCGTTCTGTCCGAAACTTGACTGACGCTGACGAGTATTGCGTAGTTTTTCTACGTCGATGTCTGCTATGCAATATCCTTCCACTCGTTTAAACCGATCTGATTTCTTGAGGATTTGCCCATCTTCTGCAATGATGGCATTGCCTGAAAAGACAAGATCTGAACTTGATTCTCCTGCTCCGGCGGAAGCATAGACATAAGCGCACTTGCATCTTGATGAGCGTTCCTTAATCAAGGAGAGGAGGAAAGCATGTTTGTCAATCACTTCGTTTGTTGCACTCAGGTTTGCGATTATGTCGGCTCCGGCTACGCTCATGGTAGTGCTTGGAGGATTGGGGACCCACATGTCTTCGCAAATCTCAACACCGAATTTTGCGTTTTCTATGCGGAAAAGGAGGTTGATACCGAATGGAATGGCGTGTCCGTCAATGTCTATGGTATTGTATTCCTTGCCTCCGGGGATGTCAAGTTTTAGACCGGAAGAAAACCAACGTTTCTCATAAAACTCGTCATAATTCGGGAGATAGCATTTCGGGACGATGCCAAGGATTTCTCCGTATTGTATCACTGCAGCACAGTTGTATAGACGTCCTCTGTATCTGACGGGAAGTCCCACTACGGCTGTTACATGAGACTCTTTAGTAACTTGCTGGAGGAAGCCTAACTGACGCATGGCAGCATTAAGGAGAGTTGGTTGGTTGAATAGGTCGCCGCAGGTGTAGCCCGTTAGGCAAAGCTCCGGAAAGACGATAAGTCGCGCCCCTTTCTTTGAAAGGTTCATAATCATATCAGAGATTCTGACAGAGTTGACGCCTGGATCAGCAAGTTCAACCTTCGGATAAGCTGCAGCCACCCGAATATAACCATATTTATTCATTATATATGCAGTTTCAAAGTGGAACGAATTTTGCAACTACAAAAATAGCGAAGAAATTTCAAAATTGCAAGAGCTGAGCCGGATTTTTTAAGAAAAAAAGAGGTTTTGCGATCACATAGAAAACTTCATGCTCCGCATGCATATGTGTAATCAAAAGGAATATGAATCGCTTAGAACGCAAATTGAGTAGATTTAGACGAAATATAGTCTATCCGAATCATAGTCTATCCAACAGTGATAATTGGTTGACCAAAGAACGTTGAAAGCATAGCGAGAGTGGAGATGGTAAAGTTATGCTCTCCACTCAGCCATCTTGTTATCTCGCTTGGACGCTTGCCTA